>NZ_JBKFBI010000071.1:0-29576 GCF_053346095.1 Methylobacterium sp. A52T
GGCCGGCTCAAGCAGTATCGCCGCATCGCCACCCGCTACGAGAAGCGAGCCGCAAACTACCTCGCTATGGTCACGCTCGGCATGACCATGCTCTGGCTCAGATGACTTTGCAGAGACGCCCTAGGCCTCGTCGTCGTTCGCGGCCGACATGGCCTGCTCGCGGCGCTGGATCTCCGCGGCGAGGGCATAGAGCAGCGCTCGTGAGGCCGCCTGCATCTCGGGTGAGCCGTGCCGAACGATTTCTTCGTGATTGGCGATACAGACCTCCGCCATCGCCTCGAAATCGTTTGGTGGCTCCACAAGCTCCTCCAGCGCTGCGATACGATACCAGTGCATTTGTACTGTGGTTATGTGGCGCACAGGGATTACTCCGCTGCGGCGGAACGTCTTGATAAATTGTGACCAGCGTCGGTCGGCGCTTTCGTGAACACCGTTTAGGACCTGCGTTGCGGTGAATATTCCTGCTGATGGCGGTGAGGGCGAGGCTCGAAGCAGAGCGCGTATGGGACAGATCGCAGAGGCCTTGGGGGTATCGGAGGTGGCGCTTCGAGAGGCTTTAGCTGCTGGATCGACGGCCGACACCCCCAACGAGTTGCTCCGGCTCTGGATGCAAATTGAGGACCCTTCTCGTCGCCGGGAGCTCCTTGCTTTCGCTCGATCGCTAGCTGCGCGAGAATAGCCTGCCGGTCGGGGAGTTCGCGTCACGTGGAGTGGGTCGGTAGAGCTATTCTACTTCGGCGAGTTCCTCGCCGTCCTTCACGCCCAGCGCAGCTTTCTCAGCGAGCAGCGTCGCTAATGCGGACCGGATGCGATCGCCCTGCTCTGCGTAGGGCAACTCGGCCGCATCGAGCAGCGCGTCGCGATACCGCGTCTGGATCGCCGCAAGCTGCGTTGGTAGGCCGACCTTGCGGGGCGCCTTCTCGGCGACCTTCGCCTTGACCGGCTTTTTCTTGGCGGGCGTTTTTCCAGGCATGCCGAGCCAAGCTGGATGCAGGCTGACGGTTCCCTCTCTCCTGAGCTCGGGATCGGAGCCATTCGCTCGTTCTACCCACCCTGCAGGCTCTCGGCGAAGTCGTCGGGGATCTCGCCCCACTGGCCGAGGATCGTGACGCCCTCCAGCTCGCCGGTCTCGTCGTCGGCCACCACCTTCAGCGCCGCCGCGCCCGGCATCCGCCTAGCCATGTTCTCGGCCTTCTTCACCGCGCCGCTCTCGGTCTGCGCCGGTTCCTGCCGGGCCGGCCGCAGCCGCTTACGTTGCACCTCGAAGGGCTGCACTACGAAAGCCGTCTTCATCGCCATCGTCGTCTTCTCCGCCGAGCGACCTCGGTAGCGCCAAGGCCCGGACAGCGTTGGCGTTTCCGGATGCCTTCCACAGAGATCCCCCGCTATCCGAGCCGCCGCCGATCCGACGGTTGAACCGCGATGACCCCTGCGCTTTGTTCTCAGTCTGTTCTAGCAGGGAATCGAAACGCGATGCACGCTCTCCCGCATGAGCCACCTGTGGAGTTTCGTCTCACCGAGGCCGAGGCGATCGCGCTCCACTACTACCAAGCCGCACATCGAGACGGCTGGGCAGCCCTCGTGCAGGCGATCGCCGACGCCCTTGCCGACCTCGACGTCGCGGAACGGCAGGTTGATGACCTGGGCCGGCTGGTCTCCCACGGTTACGCACGCGGTCGCGTCTGCGCAGCCTGAACCTCATGTCAGTACACCGCATCGACGAACTGTTGATTCATAGCCCGGACGCCGTCCGCGTGCCGCTGCTGGGGCAGGCGCTGTGCGCCGGCTTCCCATCCCCGGCCGACGACTTCCTCGAGGGTGCGCTCGAGCTGCCGCGCTGGCTCGTGCCGAACCCGCCCGCCACCTTCCTGTGGCGGATCGCCGGCTCGTCCATGGAGGGCGCCGGCATCTACGACCGCGACCTCGCCTGCGTCGATCGCAGCCTCAAGGCGGGCCACGGCAGCATCGTGGTCGCGGCGGTCGACGGCCAGATGAGCTGCAAGCGCCTCGTGATCGACGGCAACGTCGCACGCCTCGCCTTCTGCAACCCGGACCTGCCCGCCTTCGCGGTCGACGAGCTCGGCGAGGGTGTGATCTGGGGCGTGGTGCGCTTCTCGATCCGCTGGCACGTCGCCCGCGGACAGCTCTCGTGAGCACACCGGAGGCCCGCCGTAGCGATCGGATCGGCGGCGGCCGCGCCGTGGCGCTGATCGACGGCAACAGCTTCTACTGCTCGTGCGAACGCGTGTTCGACCCGAAGCTCGCCACTGTCCCGGTGATCGTGCTCTCGAACAACGACGGCTGCGCCATCGCCCGCACCAGCGAGGCCAAGGCGCTCGGCATCAAGATGGGCGACCCGTACTTCAAGATCCGCGAGCTGTGCCGGGCGCAGGGCGTGCGGGTGTTCTCGTCGAACTACACCCTCTACGGCGACATGTCGGGGCGGACCAACGCGGTCTACCGGCAGTTCAGCCCGCAGGTGGAGATCTACTCCATCGACGAGAGCTTCCTGAACCTGTCGGACGTGGCCCCGGCCCTACGGGTCGAACTCGCTCGGGACCTGCGCGCCACGGTCCGGGCCTGGACCGGGATCCCGACCTGCGTCGGCATCGGCCCGACCAAGACGCTGGCCAAGCTCGCCAACCACATCGCCAAGACCGTGCCGGTGCTGGACGGCGTGTGCGACCTGACCGACCCGGCGGCCTACGCGCACTGGCTGTGCCGGATCGAAGTCGCCGAGGTCTGGGGCATCGGCCGGGCCTCGCTCGCCAAGCTCCAGGCGATGGGCGTCGAGAGCGTGGCGGACCTGCGCGACCTCGATCCGCGGCCGGTGCGCAAGGGCCTAACTGTGGTCGGCGAGCGGATCATCTACGAGCTTCGCGGCGCGGCCTGCCTGCCGCTGGAGATGGTGCCGGCGCGACGGAAAGGCTGCGCGGTCACGCGCTCGTTCTCGAGCCGGATCACCGAGCGGGCGGTGCTGGAGGAGGCGGTGGCCGCGCACGCGACGCGGCTCGGCGAGAAGCTGCGGCGCGAGGGGCTGGGCACCAACCACGTCACGGTCTTCTATCACACGAGCGAGCACGACCGGGACGAGCCGATGCGCTCGGTCTCGACCACGGTGCAGCTGCCGGAGCACTCGTCGGACACGCTGGCGCTGATCAAGGCGGCGCGGCATGGGGTGGCGCAGACCTGGCGCGAGCCGGGTGAGCGGCCGTGGCGGTACTCGAAGGCTGGGATCGTCACGAACGACCTCGTGCCGTTGTCGCACAGCCCGCGGGCGCTGATCGGCGCGCTGGACCGCGAGCGCTCAGGCCCGCTGATGGCGGCGATCGACGCGTGCAACGCGCGCTGGGGCCGGGGCGCGGTGGTGCCGGCGCGGGCCGGGCTGGTGAGCCGGCGCGATTGGAACACCAAATTCGAGATGCGCACGCCGCGCTACACCACACAAGTGGGAGAATTGCCGGTGGCCTATGCCTGAAGCGGCGAATTATCTGCCACTGGGAACTCTATCAGGCTCCTGCAGCACTACTTGATCTCCGAGCCATACGCGCTCAAGTGCTCAGGCCTCGCATACTGTGCTACACCGTTCAATGCGACGAAGTCCTTATTACATACAATTAGAGAACAATCTTGCGGTGATCCTCAGTTTTCGTAAAAAAATTATAGGTATTATTATTTGAATGTAACTTTTCGATCAGGGCTTGCGATGTGAGAATTGTAATTCATGTCGGCATATGCATCGTTATTGATCATGCAGAAGTATGACAAATTTTCAATGAGCTGTTATTTTGTAAATAATGAAAATCATGCCAGTCTCACACTTCATGATGGGTGCGCGAGGTTTGTTATGAGTGCAATGAACCAGGCATTTCTTACACGCGCGGAAAGCGTATTGAAGCCAATTTTAGACAAAATTACCTCAACTGACCCTAATATAAGCATTGTTGTTGGATGGGCCAGTCCGACAGATAGCGTCGGCGTGCAAACTAAAGTATACAACAACGGTACTTGGAAAAACAATTTAAACCAATCATTCAGCATCGATCCTTCAATTCCAAACTGGGGATTGTTTGAAATTGCATCAATCAGTAAGACATTCACATCAACCTTATATCAGTTATTTTTATCGGATACTCCAGATAAGACACTTGGGGAATACCAGGGCCCAGCAGGTCCATTTGATTTCAATGCAGAGTTCCAAACAATTCAGCTAAACAATTTGATGAACTATACATCAGGCTTGCCGTCGGACAATGACGGCTATGGCAAGACCGTACCACTACCGGACGGTAGCAATCCGCCACAGCCTTATTCCGAAAAGGCAATGATGAATTATCTGAAATACAACAGCATTCAAGTATCTCCTCAAGGTGAAAACTACACTTATTCCAATCTTGGTTTTGCTATCATGGCAGAAGTAATCAAGTTTGAAGTTCCTGATACAGATCTGAAATTCAACTTTCCGGGCATCGTCAAAAAATACATATTCGAAGAAATCGGAATGAGTTCTTTGTTTTTTGATGACACGCCGATGGATCAATTGAATTTAAGCTATAGCTGTGAACCATCTGAAAATAGTTACATATGCTCTCCGGCCGCTCCTGGCTGGCCGCTGTTCCCAGCCTACTTCGGAGCCGGTGGCATAGTGGCGTCGCCAAACGACATGTCGCTATGGCTTCAATTCAATATGGGCATGATCAAGTCGGCGACTCTCACTCCGCTGCTAGCTACGCTGCTAACGCCTCAAGCTAATGGTGTTTTCTCGTCGTTTTATGATGATCAGGCGCAGTTTGGGCCTACAACCTTTGGATATGGGTGGTTTCTCAATCTTGAGCAAGATATGAAAACTGTCCAGACAATCTGGAAAGACGGCGGCTTCGACAATGTAGACACATATATGTGTTTTCTTCCTTCGTCAGATAACGTATCATCGCAGGCGGGCGTATTTGTATTGTTAAATGCGGCCGGAATTTACGTGGATGTCACTATTGATGGAACAATTTATAACATATCTGCGGCGTGCTATATAGCAAATAATATGTTATGTGAAATGCAGTCGGAGCTCGGCCGGCCGATCCAAGCGATCTATCCCTCAACTCGTAGGCCAAAGGGTCGCGGGTAGCTTGGCGGCCGAGGCGCTCGTCCCTTCAGCCGCGCCGACAGCTACGACACAGGCGCGCGGCCACGACTAAGCGCCCCTTCGCCTTTAGGCGATGGGGCTTTTGGGCATGTCGCCGAGCTATCGCGGGTCGCTTTCGTCCACGAGTCCTCGGCTCACGGCCAGGCGCCACAGATCACCGTCCGAAAAGACCAAGTCCCCGATCTGCCAGCGTTCGAAGTCGTCGCCAACCGGGTCCACTGCGACGCCGGCGGCCCGCAGCGCCGCGACGGCTTCGAGCACGGGACCGGCGTCGTCAGTCATGGCAGCCGGGTAGCGCGAGCGGGAAACGAGGCCATCATGCATATGATGGACGCCGTCGAGGTCCGCCGCCGCGTGCCATGTCACGTCGAGGCGTCGCCTACCCCTTCATCGGATGCGCCAGCAGGATCGTGGTCCAGACCATACGGAGCCTGACGTCCCGTCCCTCGCCGTTCTCATCGATGAAGATGACGCCGGCGGCGCTTAGTTTGGTCCTTTGGCCTTCCCGCCGGTTCGGCTCGTTCGCCACCCGAAGAAGGCTGCCGCCAGCAGCGATAGGAATATTCCTGACCAGAGACCGCCCTCCGCCACCTTCGCGACGAACCATTCCCACGGCGTTGGTGCTGACGCATCCTGTGACCAGCCGACCGCCATCACAAAGGTGGCAAGCAGGGCGAGAACGAGCAGGATCAGATGCGGGATCGACATCAGTTCGCGCCTTCCGGATCCTTACGATGCCTTACGTAGCCCTGGCCGTTGAGCCAGTCGATCACGGCGCGACCGCATCGTCGCGGAAGCCGCAGACATCGAAGATCCGCCGGACGACGCCGGTGCGCTTCGCCCCATCGAGCCACGCCGTGACGCAGGCGAGGGCGGCGGGGCGGCCCTTCGGAACGGCGACGGCGACCTGCGTCTGCTGGAAGCCTCCCGCCACGATACGGGAGCCCGGGACCTGCAGGAGCACCGGCCGCAGCGTGTCGCGCGAGAGGGCGAAGGCGTCCGCTTCCCCGGCGCGCATGCGCGCGACCGCCTTGGCCACGGATGGGGCGGGGAGGGGCTGCGTCCGGGTCAGCGTGCGGGCGGAGGCGCGGAACGTCGTCGTACCCTCGATCGCCACGACCCGGAGACCCGGTCGGTCCACCTCCCCCACGTCGGCGATGCCCGACCTGGCGCTGACTAGATAGGTGCTCTCCAGATCGTAGTAGCCCGGCCCGAAATCGATCACTTGGCGCCGGGTCGCGTCGACCGGCATGAAGCTGACATCGATCGCCGCGGCCTGGAGGGCGGCGGCCGCGGCGCCCGAGTTCGGGAACAGGGTGACGGCCAGCGGCAGGCCGACCTGCCGGGCGAGATCCGCGCTCAGATCGGCCGTCACGCCGTCGAGTCGTCCATCGGCGGCGCGGCTGACGAAGATCAGGCCGGCGGACGGTGCCTCGACGAGACCGACCCGGAGCATGCCAGTCGGGGCCAGTTCGGCCCTCATGGTCGCGTCCTGAGCGTGGCCTGGAAGCGTCATAGAAGCGAGCAGAAGGCAGGGAAGCGGCGCGCTTGAGGATCGCGGCGGTGACACCTTGGTGACACCGACTCTCCCGCTAGGGGAGGGTATTTTAGCCAAGTCATTGAGAAGATTGGCGCACCCGACACGATTCGAACGTGTGACCTTTGCCTTCGGAGGGCAACGCTCTATCCAGCTGAGCTACGGGTGCTGGCCGTGGCCATTCCCTAGCCCAACCGCGCCGGGAGCGCAACGGCGCCCGCACCGTCGCGTGCGGACGCGGGCGACGCGGCCAGATCTCCGGCGCGTGTTGCCCCAGCGTCCTTGCCTTCGCGCGCCGTTTCCCGGCCCCTGGGCGGCGGGCAGAGGCGTCGCGGAGCGGGCAGGGGTGGCGGAGACGACGGGCGGCCGGGATCCGCGGGCGAACAATTTCGGGTCCCTGCGCCTCCTGTTCGCGGGCCTCGTGATCCTCGCGCACGCCCCCGAGCTCGTGGACGGGAACCGGTCCCGGGAGTTGCTGACGCAGGTCTTCGGAACCCTGTCCCTGGGGGAGATCGCCGTCGACGGCTTCTTCCTCGTGAGCGGCTACCTGATCACCGCGAGCTACCGCGCCAAGCGCTCCTTCGGCGACTATCTCGCGCGGCGGGCGCTGCGGATCTACCCGGCCTTCGTGGTCGCGTCCCTGCTCTGCATCGCCGTCGTCGCGCCCCTCGGCGGCGGCAACCTCGCGGCCGCCTCACCACTCGAGACGCTGCTGCGGCTGTCGCTGCTGCTGATGCCGGTGGTCCCGGGCGCCTTCGCCGAGTTGCCCTACCCGCTGCTCAACGGCTCGATGTGGACCATTCCGTGCGAGTTCGGCTGCTACCTGCTGCTCGGCCTCGTCGGCACCGCCCGCGCCCTGCGCCGCCGCGGGCGCTATCTCGGCCTGCTCGGGGGGCTCGGCAGCCTCCTCGCCCTGCGCTGGCTCTTCCTGCCCGTCGGGCATCCGGGCGACACCCTCGGATCCCTGTCGGAGATGATCCGCCTCACCTTCGTGTTCTGCTGCGGCGGCGCCTTCCGGCTGTTCGCCGACCGGATCGCCTACACGCGGCGCGGCGCGACCCGCGCCGCCCTGCTGCTCCTGCCGCTGATGTTCAGCCGACCGCTGGCCGAGCCGGCCTTCGCGATCCTAGGCGGCTACCTGATCTTCTGGTTCGCCTTCGCGGTGCGCCCCACTGCCCTCAGCCGCGCCACCGCCCAGGTCGACCCGTCCTACGGGCTCTACCTCTACGCGTGGCCGGTGCAGAACCCGCTGGTCGCGCGGATCCCCGGCATCTCGCCCTGGACGGTCGCCGCCCTCGCACTCGCGGCCGCCATCCCGCTCGGCCTGCTGAGCTGGTACTTGATCGAGCGGCCGATGCTCCGGTTCCGGCCGGGACCGGGCGGCGCGCCGCCGGAGCCCGGCCCGATCCCGGCGGCCGGGGCCGCCCTCGGGGCCTAGCGCCGGAACACCCGCGGTGGCGCCGGTAACCGGCGCCACCGCGGCGCGTTCTCGATGGACCATCGGGACGCGGCCGCGGAGGCGGGACATGACGCAGGCTCTGGATCGCGCGACGCTCGACCGGCTGGTCGCCCTCGGCCGCGACCGGGGCCTCCTCACCGCCGACGATCTGCGCGCCGCGCTGCCCGTCGAGCGGATGGACGTCGACGCCCTGGTCCTCGTGATGCTGGAGCTGGAGGCGGCGGGCGTGAGCGTCGAGCCGGAGGCCTTCGGCCCCCCGACGGACCGGGCGATCCCGGTCTCGGTCGCCCTCCCGGCGCCGCAGCCCGGCACGCCGCCGGTCCGGGCCGCGGAGGCGGGGCAGGGCGCGGCCTTCGCGGCGCCCGCATCCGCCGCGCCGGACGCCCCGGAGCCGATCCCGGACGACGGCGCCGATGCCGACCGGGCCGTCCTACTGGCCGGCCTGGCGACCGTACTGATCCTCGGCGCCCTGCTCCTGATGCTGTGAGCCACCGGCGCGGAACGCTTCGGGCCACGGCCCCGTTGGCGAGAGCTGGCCGGTGACGGCCCCGAGGATTCTCGTATCCATGCGTCAGACCCCGGACGGAACCCTCGCCCTGCTGATCGCGGCCCTGCGCGAGGGCACGGCACATGTAGAGGCGCTGCTCACGCTGGCGCGGACGGAGGTCGACGGCAATTTCCGGGCGATCGTGTCGCTGATCGCCATCGTCAGCACGATCCCGGTGCTGCTGATCGTCACCTTCTTCCTCGGCCTCGACGCCGTGGTGAAGCTGCTGGCCGTGCCGTTCGGTGCCGAGGCGCCGGCCGCGCTGATCGTCGCCGCGCCGTTCCTCGTCATCGCGCTCGGCCTCGGCTGGATGGGCGCCCGCCGGATGGCGCTCTCGAACCTCGAGCCCTGGCGGACGTGGCGGCAGGTGAAGCGCGACGTCCGCGAGGTGACGCGCGCCGGCGCGTGAGACCGGGACCGGAAAACCCAAAGGTATCAACGCGTTTCAGAGGAATGCTCGCGCGCGGCCTGAGCGCGGGTCGACCGCGCGCGACGCGCGGCGTGCGGAGGAGCGCGTTCAACCGATCTGCCAGGATCCGTGCTCAAAGCTCTGCTCTGACGACTGAATCCGTCCGAGCCAGTCTGCATCTAGCCCGTCGGCGCCAGCATGGTGCCGAGACCCGGATCGAGCGGGACGTCGAGGCGGCAGCGCAGGCCCTCGGCCTCGAAGGCGAGGTCGACGGTGCCGGCGAGTTCGCGCCGCACGCCGCCGGCGATCAGCCGCGTCCCGAAGCCCACCCGGGTCGGCGCCCGCACCGGCGGGCCGCCGCGCTCCTCCCAGCTGAGCCGCAGGCGCCGCTCCCCGGCCGCGCCGGCGGCGAGCGACCACGCCACCCGGACGCGGCCCTCGCGGACCGAGAGGGCGCCGTACTTGGCCGCGTTGGTGGTCAGCTCGTGGACCGTCATGCCGAGGGCCAGCACCTCGCGAGGGCTCAGCGACACGTCCGGCCCGTCCAGGCGGATCTGGTCGTCGCCGGTCCGGTAGGGGCCGAGCTCGCTCTCCAGCACCTCGCGCAGGGGGGCCCCGCTCCAGTCCTCGCGGGTCAGGAGGTCGTGGGTCTTCGACAGGGCCAGGATCCGCGCCTCCAGGACCTCCGCGGAGCCGCGGGACTGCCGGGCGAGGGCCTGGACGGTGGCCAGGGTATTCTTCACCCGGTGGTTCAGCTCGTGCAGCATCGTGCCCTGCTGCGCCTGCAGGGCGCGCCCGCGCTGGATCTCCGCGCGCAGCTCGGCGGTGCTGCGCTGGAGGGTGCCGGCCATGGCGTCGAGCTTGCTGCCGAGCCGGTCGAACTCCGCGGCCCCGCGCAGGCCGGTGCGGGCGGCGAGGTCGCCGGCCTGCCATGCCGCCGCGGTGCGCAGGAGCCGGTCGACCGGGCGCCGGATGAACACCCGTCCGGCCACGAGGGCGGCGGCGAGCGCCAGGGCCGCCCCCAGGGCGATCAGGATCAGCCCGCGGCGGGTGGCGGCGTCGATATCCGCGAAGGCGGTGGCGTAGTCGCGCCCGACGACGACGCGCACCCCGGCCAGCGGGCCGTCCGGCATCGCGGTGGCGATGATCCGCTTCCGGCCGTCGAGGTCGGCGGCGACGCGGACGTCGCTGCCCTGGGCCTCCAGCATGGCGGCCCGGTCGGGCGGGATCGGCCTGCCGATCCAGGCCGCCTCGTCCGGGCGGCGGGCGATGATCAGGCCGTCCCGGTCCGTCACGGTGATCGCCGTCTCCGGCTGATGGAGCGCCTGCTCCAGGTGATCGGAGAGCCAGTCGAGGTCGACGGCGGCGAGCAGGACGCCCGCCGGGGCCCCCGCCGACTCGCCGACATGGACGGCCCGGGCGAAGTGGATCGACGGCCGCCTCGTCTGGCAGCCGACCGCGTATCCGCCCACCGCGTAGCCGCCCCGCTCCAGGGCGCGGCGGTGATAGGCCCGGCCGCGGCTCGAGTAGGAGCCCGCGGGCGCGCCGGCGCTGTCGCAGATCACGGCCCCGTCGGGATCGGTGAGGGCGATCAGCAGCACGTGCGGCAGCCGCGCGGCCGCCCGCCGCAGGTAGGCGGTGCAGGCCGCCGGCTCCCGCACCTGCACGGTGGCGTCCTCGGAAATCAGGTCGAGGGCCTGCTGCATCCGCTCGGAGATCTGGGCGAAATCCTCCGCGACGTCCCGCGCGGTGGCACGGGCGTCGGCCCGCACGGCCGCGTCGCGGCTCGCCCGCAGGGCGACCTCGTTGTAGCCCTGGATCGCCAGCGCCGGGGCGAGGGCGAGCAGGACGAGCAGCAGGATGCGGGTCGTCAGCGACAGCGGCAGAGAGCGCGGGAGCGCGCGCGGAAGCGGGACGGGGAACCGGGAGCGCGGCGGCATCGGCGGTCAGTCGCGACCGGCGATCGGCGCGGGCGCCCGCGCGGCCAGGGTCTCCACGGAGCACGGCTCGGTGATCATCCGAATCCCCGGTTCGAGGCCGCCGGTGGCGAAGGTCGCGTTCTCGGCGGAGCCGGCGACGCGCAGGCCCCTCGGATCCGGCCGTCGCGGCCGCCGGGCAGGCCGACATGGCCGACCAGCAGCCCGGCCGCTGCGTCCGCGCCCATGGGGCGCCGACGGATCGGGCGGACGCGATCGGCGCGCGCGGGGGCGGATTCGAGGGCCGAACGCCGTCTCATGTCGGCGTTGTTGCAGAACCGGTCGGCCCTCGCCAGTGGCCGCGCGGTCGGGGCGGCGGGACCGCGGGCCGGCTCGCCTCAGCGTCCGCGGGGCCGGCCGGCCTCCGGACGCAGGTGCAGGAAGCTGCGCTCGCCGGTCGCGGCCTCGGCCACGTGCTGGATCGTGTCGAGCAGATCGGACACGGCCCGCGGCCCAGCCGGCCGGAAGCCCGCCCTCGGCTCGACCCAGCGTCCCTGCGTGCGGTCCGCGGCGATCTGCGCCTCGCTCAGCGCGTCGAAGTCCCGGCGTCGGGTCATGGCTCAGCCCTCCGCCGGAGACTCTGTCGGGGGCATGGTTGACGAAAGGTTAACGCCGGATCCGCCGGGGCGGCACGCGATAGCGCGCCGCGAAAACCCGCCGGCTTGATCCCCGGCACAGGCCTCTCTAAACAGCGAAAACCGAGGCAAATCAATAGATTAGTGTGATTATAAACTGCGGTCTCCGGACCGGCCCGGATCGCGGCACCGGTCGAGGTACGGCGTGCGGGGGGCGATGACCGGTTCCGCCGGACCCGCCATCGGCACCCGGGTCGTCGACACCTTGGCGGCCCTGCGGCCGCTGGCGCCGTTCTTCTGCCTGTACGTGACCTTCGGGGCGACGCTCGGCTTCCTGTCCGGCGGGGCGCCGCTGATCCTGCGGGCGCGGGGCGTGGAGCTGGCCGAGGTCGGGCTGCTGCAGCTCATCAACCTGCCGGTCGGGCTCACCTTCCTGTGGGCGCCCCTGCTCGACCGGCTCCGCCTGCCGATCCTCGGCCACCGGATCGGCTGGATCGCGGCCGCGCAGGCCGCCTCGGTGCTCCTGCTGGTCGTCCTGAGCCTCGGCGAGGCTTGGCCGCTCCCGACGCTGCTCGCCCTGGCGATCGCCGCCTGCGCCTGCGTGGCGACCATGGACATCGCCCTCGAGGCCCTGGTGGTCGAGACCGTGCCGGCGGAGCGGCGCGCCTTCGTGGCCTCGGCCAAGCTGTGCGGCGCCTCCCTCGGCGGGATCCTGGGGGTCGGCGTGCTGGTCGGCTCCTACGACAGCCTGGGCTGGCGCGGGGCGGTCCTGGCCTGCGCTGCCCTCGACGCCCTCTGCCTGCTGCCGATCCTGGGCTACCGGGAGTCGCGCCTGCGCGAGACCCGGAGCGCCGGTGCGGGCACCGCGGCCGGTGCGGGCCCGGAACGCTGGTCGGGTTCCCTGGCGCGGCTGCGCCGCCTGGGCGGTCGCGTGCTGGTGCTCGGTGCCTACTTCGCCGCCTCCTACCTCGTGGGCGGGCCCAACACCCTGGCGCTCCTCGATCTCGGCGTCCCGCTCGGGCAGGTCGGCACGCTCACCGGCGCCGTGCTCCCGGCCGTGAACCTCGTCATGGCGCTGGCGGCCGGATGGCTGGCCGCGCGGTTCGGCACGGTCCGGCTGATCGCCGTGGGGGCCCTCGGCGTCCTGGCCTCCGGGGGCCTGATGGTCGTCGCCTGCGCAGGCCGGGTGCCGGATCTCGGCATCGCCGCCGCTGTGCTGGGCTTCGTCGCGGGCGGGTTCCTGGGCGTGCCGGTCTTCAACATGATCTACCGCTGGGCCCAGGGGCCGAAGCCCGCCACCGACTACGCGCTCCTGTTCGGCGCCGCCTTCTTCGCCGCGATGCCGCTGCGGGTGGCGGCCCCGGCGCTCGCCGGCTGGATCGGCTGGCCGGGCTACTTCGCCGCCACCCTGCCGCTCTACGCCGCCGCGGTGGCGTGGCTCGCCGTCGCGGTGGACCGGACCCTGCGCGACGACGAGGCGGCGCGATGATCGCCGAGGTCGCCGCCCAGGTTCCCGACACGCTCGCGGCCTACCGGGACGGGGTCGCCGAGGGCCCAGGCGGCCCGGACGCGCTGCCCCTCGGCGCCCTGTGGGACGAGGCCGTGTTCGACGCGACGCTGGCCGCCTTCGGGGCTGGGTTCGGCGCGGAGTTCCGGACCGCCGACCCGCGGGTCCGGGTCTCCTACTGGAGCCAGTTCTACCTCGCGGCCCTGGCGACGCCGGCCCTGACCGCCCTGGTGCGCCTCGGCCGGCCGCTGCCGCTCGCCTTCGACGCGGTCAGCCTCGAGCTCGACGCGGCCGGCCGGCCGCGCCGCTTCCGCCTGCCCGCGGACGGGTCGGCCTGCGCGGCCTGCCCGGCGCCCGGCCTGACCGGGCTGGTGGAGGCGCATCTGCGCCCGTTCGTCGAACTCTGCCACGCCCGGTGCGGGGTCGCCCCCAGGGTCCTCTGGGGCAACGCCGCGGTGATCCTCGACTACGTCGCCCGGGAACTCGGAGACCCGCTCGCCGGGCTGGCTGGGGACGGGGAGGGGGCCGGCACCACCTGCGCGAGCGCCTGTTCCACCACCTGCCCTACCGCCCGCGCCGCCGCCTGTGACGACGTCGCGGCCTGCCTCGGATGGCGCGCCGGCCCCGGCTGCGCTAGGAGCCCGCTCGAGAGTCCTCTTGCGCAGGCGCTCTGCCCGGGACCTTCGGGCTGCCGGCGGCGGCGCGTCTGCTGCCTGCGCCACCGCCTGCCGGGGGTGCCGTCCTGCGGCGCGCTCTGCCCCGTCGAGTGCGCCGCCCAACGTTGATCCGAGCCGCGCGATGCTGAAGGCCTTCCTCGCCTATTACCGGCCGTACCGGACGCTGTTCCTGGTCGATTTCGGCTGCGCGGTGCTGTCGGGCCTGCTGGAGCTCGGCTTTCCCATCGCCGTGAAGGGCTTCATCGACAGCCTGCTGCCCCGGCAGGACTGGGGCCTGATCCTGCTCGCCGCGGCCGCGCTGGCGCTGGTCTACGTCGCCAATGCCGGCCTGATGGTGGTCGTCACCTACTGGGGCCACGTGCTCGGCATCAACATCGAGACCACGATGCGGGCGCGGGCCTTCGACCACCTGCAGAAACTCTCCTTCCGCTTCTACGACGGCCAGAAGACCGGCCACCTCGTGGCCCGGGTGACCAAGGACCTGGAGGAGATCGGCGAGGTCGCCCATCACGGGCCCGAGGACCTGTTCATCGCCGTGATGACGCTGTTCGGCGCCTTCGCGCTGATGCTCTACGTCCACGCGCCGCTGGCGCTGATCACCGCGGCGATCCTGCCGCTAATCGCCTTCGTGTCGATCCGCTACGGCGGCCGCATGACCCGCAACTGGCAGGCCCAGTACGGCCGGGTCGGCGCCTTCAACGCACGGATCGAGGAGAATGTCGGCGGGATGCGGGTGGTGCAGGCCTTCGCCAACGAGCCCCACGAGCGCGCCCTGTTCGCCCTCGACAACGCCCGCTACCGGGACACCAAGCTCGAGGCCTACCGGCTGATGGCGGCCGGCCTGTCGATCAACTACCTGGGCCTGCGCCTCGTCCAGATCGCGGTGCTGCTCGGCGGCGCCGCCTTCGTGGTTCGGGGCGACCTGACGCCCGGGGGCTTCGTGGGCTTCCTGCTGCTGGTGGGCGTGTTCTACCGGCCGCTGGAGAAGATCGGCGCCGTGGTCGAGACGTATCCGAAGGGGGTCGCGGGCTTCCGCCGCTACCAGGAGCTGCTGGCCACCGAGCCCGACATCACCGACCGGCGCGGCGCGCGCGCGGTCGGCGCCCTGCGCGGCGACATCCGTTTCGAAGGGGTGGGCTTCGGCTACGGGCCCGGCCGCCCGGTCTTCGCCGGCCTCGATCTCGCGGTGGCGGCCGGCGAGACGGTGGCGTTCGTGGGTCCTTCGGGGGTCGGAAAGACCACTCTCTGCGCCCTGCTGCCGCGCTTCTACGAGGTCGAGGCGGGCCGCATCACCGTCGACGGGATCGACATCCGCGACATCACCCTGGCGAGTCTGCGCCGCCAGATCGGCATCGTTCAGCAGGACGTGTTCCTGTTCGCCGGCACGATCCGGGAGAACATCGCCTACGGCCGCCTCGACGCCGCCGAGGCCGAGATCGACGCCGCCGCGCGGCGCGCCCGTCTCGGCGGGCTGATCGACAGCCTGCCGGAGGGCCTCGACACCGTGGTGGGCGAGCGCGGCGTGCGCCTGTCGGGCGGCCAGAAGCAGCGCATCGCCATCGCACGGGTCTTCCTCAAGAACCCGCCGATCTTGATCCTCGACGAGGCGACCTCGGCGCTCGACACCGAGACCGAGCGGGAGATCCAGCGGGCGCTCGCCGAGCTCGCCCGCGGGCGCACGACCCTGGTGATCGCCCACCGCCTCGCCACCATCCGGGACGCCGACCGCATCGTGGTCCTGGGGGAGGGCGGGGTCGTCGAGGAGGGCCGGCACGCGGCACTGCTGGCCGCCGGCGGCCCCTACAGCCGCCTGCACGCGGCGCAGTTCGGGCGCGGCGAAGCCGGCGCGGGCGTCCTCGCGGCGGAGTGAGAGCCGGCCTCGCTAGGGTGCCGCCGGCGCGCTCGACTCGCGCACGACGAGGCGCGCGGGGAACAGCGTCTGGGCAAGGTCGTCCGGCGCCCGCGTCCCCTCGATCAGTTCGACCAGCGTCGCGAAGGCGGACCGGACCATGTCGAGCACCGGGACATCGACCGAGGTCAGGCTCGGGACCGCGTAGGCCCCCTGGCTGAGATTGTCGAAGCCGACGACGCGGATCTCCGCGGGGACCCGCACGCCGCCCTCGTGCAGCGCCCGCAGCACGCCGAACGCCACCCGGTCGCTGGCGGCCACGACGGCGTCCGGCCGGGCGCCGGGTCCGGCCTCCAGGAGAGCCCGCGCGGCCCGGTAGCCGCCCGCGGCGGTCCCGTCGCAGGAGACCACGAGGGCGTCGCGCAGGGGCAGCCCCGCCTCCGCGAGGGCATCCCGGTAGCCGCGGATCCGCTCGGTGGCGGCGGCGGGCCGGCGCGCGTCGCCCGCGAGCAGGCAGATCGACCGGCTCCCCGCCGCGATCAGGTGGCGGACGGCCCCGTGGACCGCGTCGCGCTCCGCCAGCGCGACGTAGTGCGTGCCGGGCACCTCCAGGCCGAACACCACGAACGGGCATCGCTTGGCCTGGAGCAGGCCGATCAGCGGGTCGTCCCGATCCTCGGCGAAGACCACGAGGCCGTCGACCCGGGCCTCGCTGACGAGGCCGGCGATCCGGCCCGGGCCGTCCGGGTCGTCGGCGCGGCGGCAGCGGTGGACCAGGGTGTAGCCCTGCCGGTCGGTGACGGTGCCGAAGGTCCGGAGGACGTGGCCGTGATCGGCCGTCTCCCCCGGGCGGCCCCCGTCGGCGGCGGGCTCCGGCGCCGGAGCGAACACGCAGGCGATGCTGCGACTGGGCTTCTTGCGCAGGGACCGGGCGGCGAGGCTGGGCACGAAGTCCAGGTCGCGCATGGCCGTCTCGATGGTCTCGCGCGTGGTCCGGGCGACCTTCTGCGGGTGGTTCAGGACCAGCGAGACCGTCTGGAAGCTCACGCCGGCCCGTCGGGCGACGTCCTTGATCGTCGTCTGGCCCATCGTCACCTCGAGAGCCGGTTTGGATGGCCGCGCCCCCCGCGCGGCGCCGCCTCGTTCGGTGCGCCAATCTAGATCTGTATCGATCGGAGATAAAGCCGCGGGCCGGGCGGCGAAGACGGCGTATTCCTGCGCAAAGGCTGCGCAGGACCGGTCATTCGCGCGCGAAATCCGGTCCATCCTGCGGCTTCTCGGTGCCCCGATCCCGCCGTTCGAACGGCCCGCCGGGCAGGAACCTTGTCCCCCCTGTGCGGTTCGCCGGGCAGCACCTCAAGCGATGATCGGGGCGTCGGGTGCCTCACCCAATCCGGATGCCACTCCCATGATGCACCGTCGCATGCACAGACGCGCTCTCCTCACCACGATGCTGGGCGCCACCGCGGCCCTGGCGGTCACCCGCACAGCCCTCGCGCAGGTCACGCCGGCCGGCGCGATTCCGACCGGCGCCTATCTCCAGATGGCCACCGGCGGCGGCCTGTTCCTGGAGAACACGGCCCGCGACGCCCACGCGAAGACCACCAATCCCGCCGTCAAGAAGTTCGCCCGCGCGGAGGTGGTCGAACAGGTGAACCTCGCCCGCAAGATCAGCGCCTACACGGGCGGCGCCCCGATCCCGGGCCCGGCCGCGGCGGGCCCGGGTGGCCTGATCGGCGGCCTCGTCGCGGCGCCGGTGGCGGTGGCCGGCACGGCCGTGAATGCGGCGGGCAGCGTCGCCGGCGGTGTCGTCGGCGGCGTGCTCGGCGGACCGGCTCCGGCCCAGGGCATGACCACCGACGCGCAGAAGGCGCAGATCCTGGCGCAGCTCAGCGCCATGCCGCCGGGGCCGCAATACGACGCCACCTTCGTGAACGCCTCGCTCCAGGGCCATCGGGAGGCGCTGGGCATCCACGGCGCCTACGCCCGGTCGGGCGAGGATCCCGGCCTGCGCGCGATCGCCCGCGGCGCCCTGCCGCTGATCAACCTGCACATCGCCCGGCTCGATCGGATGCAGGCGATGATGGGCGCTCAGCCGGGGTAAGCGGCCGGACGACGAGGTCGGTGCGCCGCGCGGCGCACCGACCTCCTCGCGGTTGTCTCGCAGTTGTCTCGCAATTGTCCCACCGGCCTCGAACAGGACCCCGTCAGCCGGCCCGATCGCGCAGGCGCCGTACCAATCTGAGCAGCACGCCGCGGATATGGGATCGAAGCTGGGTGTTCTCTGCCATGGGACGCCGTTCGAAGCGCCGGATCGCGGCGCCTCGAGAAACACATCCCTTGGACGGACCGTTGCTACGTAAAAAGCGGGATCGTTGCCGCGGCCGAGCCGCAGAACCACCCTCCAAGGACGTAGCCCGTGGCCCGGATCGACGGCGCCCCGCGGCCCGTATGATGGGACCGGATCGTCGACAGCACGCTCCTGATGTGCGCGCGCAGCTTGTCCTTGCGGAGCGCGGCCGTCTCGGCGCACGGGTCGGGCGGGTTGGCGGAGGTCGACATGTCACGGGGCCCCGGCTCAGGCGCGCCACCGCTCCGGGCCGTCGGACGACGGCGGGGGGACGCTGGGGATCCTTGTACTTGATAACGTGAGCGGAATCTCGGGCGGACGGCGCAGATCCGAGCAAACTTCATGTTTTAGATGCATTAAGGTTTATCCGACCGAAGACCTTTCCCAGTCGTGTATCGCACTACGTAGAGATATCCGGACGATCGCCGCGGGGCTGCAGCAGGGGGGAGGTCGGTGTCCGAGCGCTTCTACTTCGACCTCGAGAGCGGCGAGGAGACGATCCGGGACGACGACGGCGTGGAGGTCGGCAGCCTGGCCGAGGCCATGGCCGAGGCGCGCAGCGTGATCGCCGAGATGGCCGACGAGGTCTGCGCCGCCGATCCCGACCGGTCCTGGAGCTTGGTCGTGCGCGACGCCGCCGGGTACGCCCGCCACCGGCTGCCGATCCGGCGGTAGCGCCCGACAAGAAGCCCGCCGCGGCTTGGCCGGGCGGGCTTGAAGGTGATCTCGTCTCGGAGAAGGCCCGACCGTAGACCCGCCACAGGGCGACCGCATCCCCCATCCGGAGGACGCCGACGCACGATCCCGCGACCGCAGGCCCGCGACTGCCGACCCGCGGCCGCCCGCCGCGGCAGCTCGGACGCCGGAGTACCCGCCCCGCTGGAGGAAAGATCTGCGCAGGAGACTCACGTCCTCGGCGCCGGGTCGGTCAGCCCGCGAAGGCGCGGGCCGGCAGGCCGGCGACGCCGACGTCGAGCTCGAACAGCGCGCCGGCCTCCGGCACGTGCTCGCCCCCCCGCGCCGCCGAGGTGACGAACAGCCGGTCGAGGCCGGGACCCGCGAAGGCGCAGCTCGTGATGTTGGGGGCGGGCAGGGGGATCGCGCGCAGCAGGCGCCCCGCGGGATCGAAGCGGCTGAGCCGGCCGCCGCCCCAGTGGGCGATCCACAGGCAGCCCTCTTCGTCCGTGGTCATGCCGTCGGGCCAGCCCCAATCGTCGGGGAAGCGGAGGAAGGGCCGCTTGCCCGTCAGCACCCCGTCGGCGGCGAGGTCGAAGGCGTAGACCGTCCGGGCGGCGCTGTCGCTGTGATAGAGGATCCGCCCGTCGCGGCTGAAGGTCGGCCCGTTGGCGACGCCGTAGCTGGTATCCATCCGCCGCCACGTCAGGTCCGGGTCGAGCCGGTGCAGGGCGCCCGACACCGCGGTCTCGGCCTGGTGCATGCTCCCGGCCCAGATCCGGCCGGCGCCGTCGACCTTGGCGTCATTCAGGCGGTTGTCGGGGTCGTCGGGCTCGGGGTCGCCGATCGGCGCGAGGCGGTCCGCCTCCAGGTCGTAGGTCGCGAAGCCGCTCTTCAGCCCGACGACGAAGTCGCGCCGGCCCGCGCGGGGGATGATCCAGCCGAGCGGTTCCGGGAACGGGCGCGTGCCCACGGCCCCGTCGGCGAGGTCCAGCCAGTTCAGGGCCGGCGCCTCGATATCGACCCAGAACAGCACGCCCCGCTCCGGAACCCAGACCGGGCCCTCGCCGAGCCGGTCGCGCCGGGGCCGGTCGAGGATGCGGATCCGCGGGTCCATGGCGGGCTCCCAGATCTGGCCGACGCTCAGGCGCCGGTCCGGCAACCCCAGAGCGCGTAGAACAGGACGTAGAGCTCGCAGGCGGCGGTGATCAGGAAGGAGAGCTGCAGCCCGTACCGGTCCGCCGCCCAGCCCTGCACCACCACCAGCGACCCGCCCGCGATCGCCATGATCAGCAGCCCGGCGCCCTCCTCGGTGAGCGGACCGAGGCCGCGGATGCCCAGGGTGAAGATCGTCGGGAACATGATCGCGTGGAACAGGCCGACCAAGATCAGCGCCCACAGGGCGAGGTGGCCGGTCGCGAAGGTCGCCACCAGCATCACCGCGCAGGCGCCGATCGCCGCGCCGGCCAGCACGGTCTCGGCCGGGTGCCGCTGCATCAGGTAGCTGCCGACGAAGCGGCCGACCATCATGCCGCCCCAGAGCAGGAACAGGTAGCGCGAGGCCTGGGCGTGGGTCAGGTCGCCGATCTCGGGCTGCGACACGAAGTTGATGAACAGGTTCGACACCCCGATCTCGGCGATCAGGTAGATGAAGATCGCCGGCACGCCGAGCACAAGGTTGCGGTGGCGCCAGAGCGACAGGCCGGCGCGCTCGGCCCTGGCGGCCCGGGCGGTGGTGCCGCCGGAACCGCTGATGGCGGGCAGCGGGAAGCGGGCGATGACCGCGGCGAGGACGACGAGCACCACCGCCACGATCAGGTAGGGCAGCTGCACCGACTGCGCGTCGGCCAGGCGCTCGGCCGGGGTCAGGGTGGCCCCGGCGGCGGCGTTGCCCGAGGCCGAGCGGCCGAGGATCAGGTAGCCCCCGAACAGCGGCGCCAGGGTCGTCCCGAGGGAGTTGAACGCCTGCACGAGGTTGAGCCGCGCCGGGGCGCTCTCGGCTGGGCCGACCACCGCCACGTAGGGGTTCGCGGCGACCTGCAGGAGGGTGATGCCGCTGGCGATCACGAACAGGGCCGTGAGCGTGATCGCGTAGGAGACCCGGTGGGCGGCCAGGATCATCCCGAGCGTGCCCAGCGCCATGATGCCCAGTCCCGTCACCAGGGCGCGCTGGTAGCCGACGCGCTCGATCAGCTTGGCCGCCGGGATCGAGGCGACGAAGTAGGCGATGAACCAGACGGACTCGATCAGCGTGGTCTGCGTGTAGTCGAGGTCGAACACGCTGCGCAGGTGCGGCAGCAGCGTGTTGTTGATGACCGTGATGAAGCCCCACATGAAAAACAGGCTCGCCAGCAGCGACAGGGCCGGGCGGTAGCCGCCCCGGTCGCGCGCGGCCTCCGCCCCCGTCCAGGGCCCCGCGGTCCCCGCGGTCGCGATCGGTCCAGCCATCCGGCGTCGTCCTCTGCCTCTCGGGCCGCCTTGTCGGGGCCCCGTGTTGTTCCTTTTATTTGTCTGAGTATATATCGGGTTCGCGGACGTCAACCGCGAGTCCCGTCGCGATCCGGCGCACGACCGGCGCGGCGGCCGGAATCACGAAGGGGGAGAGCGCGATGCGTGGAGTGGGATCCCTGGCGCTGTGCGCCTGTGCGGCCCTGCCGAGCCTGACGCCGGCACCGGCCCGGGCCGCCGAGCCGACCCGGGCGGTGTTCGGCACGCTGCCGGACGGCCGGACGGTGGAGGAGGTGACGCTGACGAACGGCAAGGGCGTCACGGCGCGGATCCTGTCGTGGGGGGCGCTCCTGCGGAGCCTCGACGTGCCGGACCGCTCCGGCAAGGCCGCGGACGTCGTGCTCGGCTACAATGACCTCGCCTCCTACCTGGCCAAGGGCAATTATTTCGGCGCGAGCGTCGGGCGCTACGCCAACCGCATCCGCGCCGGGCGCTTCACCCTCGACGGCCGGACCTACACGCTGGCCACCAACGACGGCCCGAACGCCCTGCACGGCGGCGCGTCCGGCTTCGACAAGCGGCTCTGGACGATCACCGCGGTCAAGGGCGGCGCGGCCCCCTCAGTCACCCTGCGCTACGTCAGCCCGGACGGCGAGGAGGGCTATCCCGGCACGCTGACGGCGACCGCCACCTACGCGCTGGACGACACGAACACCCTCACGGTCACCTACGAGGCGACGACCGACAAGCCGACGATCGTCAACCTGACCAACCACAGCTTCTTCAACCTCGCGGGCGAGGGCTCGGGACGCTCGATCCTCAACCAGATTCTGACCATCCCGGCGGAGCGCTTCACGCCGGTCGACGCCACCCTGATCCCGACCGGGGAACACCTGCCGGTGGCCGGCACGCCCTTCGACTTCCGCGAGCCCGCGGTGATCGGCGCGCGGATCCGCGACGGGCGGGACGCGCAGATCGTGCGCGGGCGCGGCTACGACCACAACTGGGTCGTGACCGACGCGCCCACGGCCGAGCCGCACCCCGTGGCGCGGGTCGAGGATCCGGGATCGGGCCGCGTCCTCGACGTGGCGAGCAACCAGCCCGGCCTTCAGTTCTACGCCGGCAACTTCCTCAACGGGACCGCGGTCGGTAAGTCCGGCCTTGCCTACCGCCAGTCGGACGCCCTGGCGCTGGAGCCGGAGCTCTTCCCCGACACGCCGAACCAGCCGGCCTTCGGCTCGGCCCGGCTCGATCCCGGCAAGACCTACCGGAACGTGATCGCCTACCGCTTCTCGACCAGCCCCGCCCACCGGACCCAGAAATGACCGACCGACCGATTGCACGGCCCCTGCGCTCGCGCGCGTGGTTCGACAACCCCGACAATATCGACATGACGGCGCTCTACCTGGAGCGCTACCTGAACTTCGGCCTCAGCCTGGAGGAGCTGCGCTCGGGCAAGCCGATCATCGGCATCGCCCAGACCGGCTCGGACCTGTCCCCGTGCAATCGCCACCACCTCGTCCTCGCGGAGCGGATCCGCGAGGGCATCCGCGAGGCGGGCGGGATCGTCCTCGAATTCCCCGTCCACCCGATCCAGGAGACCGGCAAACGGCCGACCGCCGGCCTCGACCGCAACCTCGCCTATCTCGGGCTCGTGGAGCTGCTCTACGGCTACCCCCTCGACGGGGTCGTGCTGACCACGGGCTGCGACAAGACCACCCCGGCCTGCCTGATGGCGGCCGCCACCGTGAACATCCCGGCCATCGCCCTGTCGGTGGGGCCGATGCTCAACGGCTGGTTCAAGGGCCAGCGCACCGGATCCGGCACGATCGTCTGGAAGGCCCGCGAGATGCTGGCGGCCGGCGAGATCGACCACGACGGCTTCATCAAGCTGGTGACCTCGTCGGCGCCCTCGAGCGGCTTCTGCAACACGATGGGCACCGCCACCACGATGAACACCCTCGCCGAGGCGCTCGGCATGATGCTGCCCGGCTCGGCCGCGATCCCGGCGCCCTACCGCGACCGGCAGGAGGCCGCCTACCTGACGGGCAAGCGCGTCGTCGCCATGGTGGCCGAGGACCTGAAGCCCTCCGACATCCTGACCCGCGACGCCTTCCTCAACGCCATCGCGGTCAATTCCGCGATCGGCGGCTCGACCAACGCGCCGATCCACCTCGCGGCGATCGCCCGCCACATGGGGGTCGCGCTCGACATCGCGGACTGGCAGACCCACGGCCTCGACGTGCCGCTCCTCGTCAACCTGCAGCCGGCGGGCGCCTATCTCGGCGAGGATTACTACCGCGCCGGCAGCTTGCCCGCGGTGGTGGCGCAGCTCATGCGCCGCGGCCTGATCCGCGAGGGCGCCCTCACCGTGAACGGGCGCACCCTCGGCGACAATTGCCGCGGCGCCGCGATCGAGGACGAGGACGTGATCCGGCCGATCGACCGGCCGCTCAAGGAGGCGGCGGGCTTCCTCGTGCTGCGCGGCAACCTGTTCGACGCCGCGGTGATGAAGACCAGCGTCATCGGCGCGGAGTTCCGCAGCCGCTACCTGTCGAACCCGGAGGATCCGGACGCCTTCGAGGGCCCCGTCGTGGTGTTCGACGGGCCGGAGGATTACCACGCCCGGATCGACGACCCGAGCCTCGGCATCACCGAGGAGACCCTGCTGGTCATGCGCGGGGCCGGGCCCGTGGGCTACCCGGGGGCGGCCGAGGTGGTGAACATGCGCCCGCCCGCGCAGCTGATCCGGGCCGGCGTGCACGCGCTGCCCTGCCTCGGCGACGGGCGCCAGTCCGGCACCTCCGGCTCGCCGTCGATCCTCAACGCCTCGCCCGAGGCGGCGGCCGGCGGCGGCCTCGCCCTCTTGCGCACCGGCGACCGGGTGCGGATCGACCTGCGCCGCGGCACCGCCGACATGCTGGTCGACGCCGACGAGATCGCGCGGCGGCGCGCGGCCCTGGAGGCGGCGGGCGGCTACGCCTATCCGGCCTCGCAGACCCCCTGGCAGGCGATGCAGCGCGCCGCGGTGGGGCAGATGCACACCGGGGCCATCCTCGAGGGCGCCGAGGCGTTCCAGCGCATCGCGCAGACGCGGGGCGTGCCGCGCGACAACCACTGAGGCCACTCGGGCCACTCGGGCAATGTCCGGGCCGGCGGCGCCCCGCCGCCGGCACCGTCAGGGCCGCATCGCCAGCTCAGTGTCGGCGAGGGCGAGGCGGACCAGCTCGGTCATCGTCGCGCGGGCGGCGTCCGGGTCGCCCGCCACGATCGCGTCGTAGAGGGCGCGGTGATCCGGCATCGGGTCCCGGGGCAGGCCCTGGCGGCGGTGCTTGAAGATCGTCGTCCACGTGACCGCGGCGGCGATGGAGCTCGACAGGGCGATCAGCGCGCCGTTGCGGGCCGCTTCCAGGATCGTGTTGTGGAAGGCCTGGTCGGCGGCCCGCCCGGCCTCGGTGGCGAGGCCGTGGCGGCCCATCTCCTCCAGGGCGTGCCCCATCCGGGCGATGTCGAGGCCGGAGCGCCGCTCGGCCGCGAGCGCGGCCGCGGCCGGCTCGACGATCATCCGCAGCTCGAACAGGTCGCGGATGAAGGACTCGCTCGGCTCCGACTCGAAGGCCCAGGCGAGGATGTCGGGATCGAGCAGGTTCCAGCGGCTGCGCTGGCTGACGCGGGTGCCGGTGCGCGGGCGGCTCTCGACGAGCCCCTTCGCGCTCAGGATGCGGATTGCCTCTCGATAGGCGGTGCGCGAGACGTTCAATTTCTCAGAGAATTCGATCTCGCCGGGCAGCACGTCCCCGGGCGCGTAGCGGCCGCCGAGGATCGCCGCGCCCAGATCGCGGGCGACCGAGCCGTGGATGCGGCGCGACCCCGAGGCGAGGGGCAGCGTCACGTTCTCCGAGCTCCGCTCCTGCCTCACCGCATCCACCTCCGGTCCGGGCCACCGGGTCGGGGCAGGAACGGCGTGATCGTATCCTGAAGTTGTAGGAGCGCAAAGAGGAACGCCCGCCGCACCGGGACCGCGGCCGCGCTTGCGGCCGGGAACGAATTGCTCTAGCTTATTTGTATGAGTAGTGAACCGCCAGGGTCCGTCTCGGTCCGCGGCGGCGTCCCGAGCGGCGCCGCCGAATCGGCTACGGCCGCGGTCTTCCGGGCCGCCGGCCCCGCGGAGGTCGAGGCCGCCTGCGCCCCGGCGGAGGCGGCGTTCCCGCACGTCTCCGGGGCGCCCCTGGAAACACGCGCGCGCTGTCGCCGACGGCATCGCCGAACTCGGCGCGCCGCCGATCGAGCGGGCGATGGCCGAGACGGGCCAGCCGCGCGCGGGGGGTCGAGGGCGAGCGCGCCCGCGCGGTCGGGCAGCCGCGCCTGTTCGCGGATCCGGTCCGCTCCGCCCGCAGATC
The DNA here is from genome assembly GCF_053346095.1 of Methylobacterium sp. A52T. Taxonomy (NCBI): domain Bacteria; kingdom Pseudomonadati; phylum Pseudomonadota; class Alphaproteobacteria; order Hyphomicrobiales; family Methylobacteriaceae; genus Methylobacterium; species Methylobacterium sp. A52T. The sequence continues at coordinate 25,550 of NZ_JBKFBI010000071.1, forward strand.
CGGCCGGGTCCTGGCGAAGGGCTGGCCGACCGGCGCGGAGGTCGCCCCCGCGATGGTGCAGGGCGGCCCGTTCCCGGCGACCTCGGACGGCCGCAGCAGCGCGGTCGGACCGCCGGCGATCGAGCGCTTCCTGCACCCGGTCCGCCCCCAGGACCTGCCCGACGCGCCGCCGCCCCTGCGCCCGGACAATCCCCGGCACCGCGCGCGCCGGATCGACGGCGCTCGCGCCCCGCAACCCGGCCGCTGACAGGCCGCCGCGCGACCCTCGACCGCAGCGCGTTCAGGACGCCCCGAAGCGGGCATCCCCGGGAGAACACAGATGGGACGATCACTCCTACAATTCCGCGCGGCTGACGGGCAGCGGGCCGTCGCGCTGCTCGCCGACGGCCGGGCGCGGCGGGTGCTCGGCGTCGACAGCGTGCTCGCCCTGGCGCACAGGACCCTCGCGGCGGGGGACGATCTGACCGCGACGGCGGAGCGCGCGGGGCTCGGCGCGCCCGTCGATCTCGACGCGGTCCGGCTCCTGCCGCCCATCGACCACGCCGATCCCGCGCACCTGATGCTGAGCGGCACCGGCCTGACGCATCTCGGCTCCGCCGAGGGCCGCGACGCGATGCACCGCGCGGCCGCGACAGACCCGGCGCCGACCGATTCGATGCGCATGTTCCGGATGGGCGTCGAGGGCGGGAAGCCGGCGCCGGGCGAGACCGGCGCGCAGCCCGAGTGGTTCTACAAGGGCGACGGCTCCGGCCTCGTCGCCTGCGGCGAGCCGCTGGTCTCGCCGGCCTTCGCCCGCGACGGCGGCGAGGAGCCGGAGATCGCCGGGATCTACCTGATCGACGCCGACGGAACGCCGGTGCGCCTCGGCTTCGCCCTGGCGAACGAGTTCTCCGACCACGTGACCGAGCGCGGCAACTACCTGTGGCTCGCCCATTCCAAGCTCCGCCCGGCCGCCCTCGGCCCGGAGCTGTGGCTCGGGGCCCTGCCGCCGGACGTGCGCGGCACGAGCCGCATCCTGCGCGACGGAGCCGTGCTCTGGGAGAAGCCGTTCCTGTCCGGGGAGGCCAACATGTCCCACAGCATCGCCAATCTGGAGCTGCACCACTTCAAGTACGCGCCGTTCCGGCGCCCCGGCGACGTGCACGTCCACTTCTTTGGGACCGCGACCCTGTCGTTCAGCGACGGCGTCGCGACGCGGCCGGGCGACGTGTTCGAGATCGCGGCGGCGCCGTTCACGCTGCCCCTGCGCAACCCGCTGGCGATCGCGCCGGCGGACGCGCCGTCCGTGCGGGTGCTCTGACATGGCGGCCCCGATCCGCATCGGCCTCGTGGGCGTCGGCAAGATCGCCCGCGACCAGCACCTGCCGGCCATCGCCGCCTCGCCGGACTACGCGCTCGTGGCGGTGGCGAGCCGGCACGGCGGCCTCGACGGGGTGCCGAGCTACGGCAGCCTGGAGGCGATGCTGGCGGCGCACGGCGACCTCGACGCCGTCGCCCTGTGCCAGCCGCCGCAGGCGCGGTGCGCGGCGGCCCTGGCGGCGATCGCGGCCGGACGCCACGTCTTCCTCGAGAAGCCCCCGGGCGCGACGCTAGCCGAGGTCGGGCTCCTGGTCGCGGCCGCGCGGGACCGGGGCGTGAGCCTGTTCGCGAGCTGGCACTCCCGCTGCGCGCCGGGGGTGGAGCCCGCCCGCCAGTGGCTGTCGGGCCGCAGGATCCGGTCGGTGGCGATCGCCTGGCTGGAGGATGTCCGGCACTGGCACCCGGGCCAGGACTGGATCTGGGACGCGGGCGGGATGGGCGTGTTCGATCCGGGGATCAACGCCCTGTCGATCGCCACCCACATCCTGCCGCCGTTCTTCCTCACCGGCGCAACCCTGTCGGTGCCGGAGAACCGGCAGGCGCCGATCGCCGCCGACCTGCACTTCGCGGACGCCGCCGGCACCCCGATCCGCGCCCGGTTCGACTGGCGCCAGACCGGGCCGCAGACCTGGGACATCCGCGTCGAGACCGACGACGGCCCCCTGGTCCTGTCGCGGGGCGGGGCCGCCCTGTCGATCGCCGGCCGCGACCAGCCGCTCCCGCCCGAGGCGGAGTACCGCGGCCTCTACGACCGCTTCGCCGCCCTGGTCCGCTCCGGCACCAGCGACGTCGACCTGAATCCGCTGATCCACGCCGCCGACGCCTTCATGCGCGGCGAGCGCCGCGCGGTGGAGGCCTTCACGGACTGACCGGGAGGCCCCCCTGCGGGACACGAACGCGACAGAGCCAGGCAAGGCCGCGCGGTTAAGGGGGAGTCACACATGGGAAAGCATCGGGGAAAGCATCGGGGCAAGCATCGGGCAAAGCATTGGCGATGGGCCGCGCTGGCGTTCTGCGCCGCGTCGATCACGGCGGGCGCGGGCCCGGCGGTCGCGCAGGTCGAGGCGACGGCACCGGACGGGGGACCGGCCCCGGTGAATCCGGGACCGAAGGCGAGCCCGGCGCAGAAGGCCCGGTACCGGGCGAACCGCGCCCGGCGGCGGGTCATCCGGGAGGCGCGGAGCTTCTCGGGCGCCAGCAGCGCCGCCGCCAGCCTCGACGTGCAGGGCAGCAGCGCGACGCCGCCCAGCCTGCCGCCGGGCACCCTCGATCTCGGCAACGGGATCAGCATGGTCCTGAACTACACGGGCGAGTTCGCCGCCAACCCGTCCGGCGGCATCCGGCAGGGATCGGCCTATGCGGGCCAGATCGCGTTCGGCCTCGACGCCGATCTCGGCCGCCTCGCCGGCATCGACGGCGGCTCGGTCCACACGATCGTTACCCAGCGCCACGGCCGGAGCTTGGCGCAGGATGACATCGGCTTCAACGGCAGCGTGCAGGAGATCTACGGCGGCGGCCAGACCGCCCACCTGACGCTGCTGTCCTACGAGCAGAAGCTGTTCGACAACCGCCTCGACATCGAGGTCGGCCGCCTGCTCGCCAACCCCAACTTCCTGGCCTCGCCACTCTACTGCAACTTCCAGAACAACGCGACCTGCGGCGCGCCCAAGTCCATCTTCAAGCTGACGAACTTCACCTACTGGCCGATCGCGACCTGGGGCGGCCATGCCAAGGCCTGGGTCACCGACAGGGTGTTCCTGCACGCCGGCATCTAAAAGGTGAACCCGCGCGACCAGCTGCCGACCCGGAACGGCGTCGACTGGTCGACCAGCGGCGCCACCGGATACCTTGTGCCGGTGGAGGTCGGCTACTTGACCAATTTCGGCAACGACCCGCTGCCGCGCAACTACAGCATCGGCGCCGTGTTCGACTGGTCGGACTACACGGATCCCGTACTCGACCGGCGGGGCGCCGCCCAGGTCTTCAGCGGCCTCGACCCGCTGACCCGGTTCGGGCGGTCGGCGGTCTACGCCCGCTTCGACCAGATGGTCTGGCGGCCGGATCCGAACGGCGTCCAGGGCCTGTCGGTGTTCGGCGTCGCGATCGGCGGGACCGGCGGACGGCAGACCCAGGATTACTTCTTGGAGGGCGGCGCCGTGCTGACCGGCACCTTCCCGGGCCGGCCCTACGACACCCTCGGCCTCGTCTTCGCCATGGAGAAGCTCTCGCCCCTGGGCACGGCCAACATCCGGGCGGCGCGCGCGTCGCTGGGGCTCGGCACCCGGACCGTCGAGTCCCTGCAGACCATCCTTGAGCCGAGCTACGGAATCCAGCTCACCCCGGCGGTGCGGCTGATGCCGAACCTGCAATACGTGATCGACCCGGACCAGACCCGCTTCCCGTTCCGCCCGAAGCCGATCCCGGACGCCTTCGTGATCGGCGCGAAGCTGTCGGTGGACCTGTTCACCCTGGCCGGCCTCGCGAAGGGCCCGGGCAGCCAGTGACGCCCTGACCGCCCCGGCGCCCGCTCCCTGCGGGCGCCGGGCACGCGGACCCGGCCGGGGGGAGGAGCCGTCCCGCGACCGCGAGGCCCGTGCGCGCCGGCTCCCGGACTCGCGGGGGCAGCGGCCGCGCCGCGCGCCCGTCGGGCAGGCGCGCCGTGCCGGCC
>NZ_JBKFBI010000072.1:0-29129 GCF_053346095.1 Methylobacterium sp. A52T
CCGGCGAGCCCGCGGCCGCGCGCACCGCGGCGGCCGGCCGCGCCGGGCCGGTGGCGGTCGACCTGTCGGGGATCGAGCGCCTCGACACGCTCGGCGCCTGGGTCCTGGAGCGGACCCGCGCCGAGATCGAGCAGGCGGGCAGCGCCCTCACCTATCTCGGCGCCCGCCCGGAGCACCGCACCCTGCTGGGCGAGGTCCGGCTGCGCGAGCCGGACGCGCCGCCGCCGCGGCGGCACGGCCCGGTCGTCGGCCTGCTCGACGCCACCGGGCGCCGGACCGTGCAGGGCGGCCGCGAGTTCGTCACCGCCCTCGCGTTCCTGGGCGAGCTGATCGCCGCCTGCGGGCGCGTCGCCCTGCGGCCCGGCACGTTCCGCGGCAACGCCCTGATCAACCAGATCCAGCAGGTGGCGCTCAACGGCACGCCGATCATCGTGCTGATCTCGTTCCTCGTGGGCGGCATCGTCGCCCAGCAGGGCATCTTCCAGCTCCAGCGCTTCGGCGCCCAGACCTTCGTGGTCAACCTGATCGGCCTCCTGATCCTGCGCGAGATGGGCGTGCTGCTCACCTCGATCATGGTCGCCGGCCGCTCCGGCTCGGCGATCACCGCCGAGATCGGCTCCATGCGCATGCGCGAGGAGGTCGACGCGCTCCGGGTCATGGGCCTCGACCCCGTCGAGATCCTGATCGTGCCCCGGGTGCTCGCGCTGATGATCGGCCTGCCGATGCTGACGCTGATCGGCGACCTCGCGGCGCTCGCCGGCGGCGGCCTCACCGCGATGCTCTACGGCGGCCTGACCCTCGACCAGTTCCTGGTCCGGCTCCAGGCGGCGGTGGGCGTCCACCACGTCATGGTCGGCCTGATCAAGGCGCCGTTCATGGCGCTGACGATCGGGGTGATCGCCACGATCGAGGGCTTCGCGGTCGAGGGCTCCGCGGAATCGCTCGGCCGTCACGTCACCGCGTCGGTGGTGAAGTCCATCTTCATGGTCATCGTCCTCGACGGCCTGTTCGCGGTGTTCTTCGCCGCGATCGATTTCTGAGGCCGCCGCGATGAATGCCCCGATGACCGCCTCGCCGAATGGCCCCGCCCCGATCATCCGCGTGCGCGACCTCGTGGTCGGCTTCCGCGACCGCAACATCCTGAAGGGCCTGAGCCTCGACATCCGCGCCGGCGAGATCCTGGGCTTCGTCGGGCCCTCGGGCCAGGGCAAGTCGGTGCTCACCCGGACGATCCTCGGCCTCAACCCGAAGCGGGCCGGGACCATCGAGGTGTTCGGCCGCGACGTCGACGAACTCACCTACGCGGAGCGGCGCCGGATGGAGCAGCGCTGGGGCGTGCTGTTCCAGCAGGGCGCCCTGTTCTCGGCGCTCACCGTCAAGCAGAACATCCAGGTGCCGATGCGCGAGCACCTGAACCTGTCCGAGCGCCTGCTCGACGAGTTCGCCCGGCTCAAGATCGAGATGGTCGGCCTCAAGCCCGACGCCGCCGACAAGCTGCCGTCGGAGCTGTCGGGCGGCATGATCAAGCGCGCGGCTCTGGCCCGCTCCCTGGCGCTCGATCCCGAGATCCTGTTCCTCGACGAGCCGACCTCGGGCCTCGACCCGATCGGCGCGGGCGAGTTCGACGACCTCGTCTCGACCCTCAAGGAGACGCTGGGGCTGACCGTGTTCATGGTCACCCACGACCTCGACAGCCTCTACACCGCCTGCGACCGCATCGCGGCGCTCGGCGACGGCCAGATCATCGCGGCCGGCACGATCGACGAGATGCTGGCGAGCGACCATCCCTGGCTGCGCTCCTACTTCCACGGCAAGCGCGCCCGGACCATCGCGACGGGGGGCGCCTCGGCCCATGCCTGATCCCATGCCTGATCCCGTGCCTGACCCGGTGCCCGATCGCCGCCGTCCCACCCAGATCCCGCCCTGCTCCCCTCCGGGAGCCGGGGCTCCAGGCCCGGCCGGATCTCCGCCGGCCAGAACCGCAGGTTGAGCGCATGGAAACCCGCGCGAACTACGCCCTGATCGGGGCCTTCACGATCGCCGTCATCCTGGCGGGCTTCGGCACCGTGCTGTGGCTCTCCGGCGGCTCCTCCCGGCAGGTCAGCCAGCTCGTCCGCATCGTCTTCTCCGGCTCGGTCGGGGGCTTGTCGCGCGGCTCGAGCGTGAACTTCAACGGCATCAAGGTCGGCGAGGTCACCGACATCCGCCTCGCCCCGCAGGATCCCCGCCGGGTGCTCGCCACGATCAAGGTCGATCCCGCGACCCCGCTCCGGGCCGACACCCGCGCCCGCCTCGACTCGGCGATGCTCACCGGCGTCTCGGTGATCTCCCTGTCGGGCGGGAACGCCGACGCGCCGGTGCTGACCCCGATGGCCAACGGCGAGCCGCCGACGATCTTCGCCGATTCCTCCGACATGCAGGACATGATGGCGCTGGCGCGCCAGGTGGCGCAGCGGGCCGACGACATGCTGGCCCGCCTCGACCGGCTAGTCTCCGCCAACGAGGGGGCGATCAACCGGTCGCTGACCAACGTCGAGACCTTCTCGAAGACGCTGGCCGATGCCGGCCCGAACATCTCGGCGCTGGTCAAGGCCGTGGACGGGGCCAAGCTCGGCCGGGTGATCGACAACGCCGACCGGTTCTCGGCCGCCCTGTCCAAGGCCAGCCCCGACATCGAGGCCGGCCTGCACGACGCCCGGCTGCTCGCCGGCAAGCTCAGCGCCTCGGCCGACAAGATCGACGCGGTGCTGAACGGCGCCCAGAGCTTCCTGGGCTCGGCCTCCGGCCAGGAGGGCTCCAGCACCTTCACGGAGATCCGCGCGGCGGCGATCTCGGTGCGCGACGCCGGCAAGGCGTTCCGGACCATGTCGGAGAACCTCGACAAGCGCACCGCCAGCATCTCGGCCAATTTCGGCCGGCTGAGCGGCACCGGCCGCCGGGAGGTCGAGGCCCTGTCGGGCGACGGGCAGCGGACCCTGAGCACCCTCAACCGCACCGTGCGCAGCCTGGAGCGCGACCCGAGCCAGGTGATCTTCGGCGGCAAGCCCTCGTTGCCTGAATACAACGGTGGCCGGTGAAATGCCGCGTCGCCGGGCGGATGTGTCCCGGCGCACGGCACGGATGCCGCAGCGGATTAGTTTTAACCGCATAGCTTATACAGCTCCGCCGTTCGCCGGCGGGGTCCTTCAGGTCATGCGTATGGTCCGCTCGTCCCACATCGCCGCCGCCGCGCTGCTCGCCGCCCTCCTGGGCGGCTGCGGCGGCGCGGCGCCCCTCACCTTCGACCTCGCGGCGCTGCCGGCCGCGGGGCGGCCGATCGCGGCCGGCCGCTCGATCGCGGTCTCCGAGCCGGTGAGCATCCAGCCCTTCGAGGCCGACCGGATCATCGTCCGCGAGAACGGCGGCGCCCTGTCGTTCCTGGGCGGCGGCCAGTGGGCCGACCGGCTGCCGCGCCTGATCCAGACGCGTCTCATCCAGAGCCTGGAGAATTCCGGGCGGCTCCGCTCGGTGAGCCGGCCCGGCGACAAGGTCGTGGCCGACTACCAGCTGATCAGCGAGATCCGCGCCTTCGACGTGCAGTCCGGGACCGGCGAGGCCGTGGTCGACCTGTCGCTGAAGCTCGTGGCCGACGGCACCGGCAGGGTCGCGGCGGCGCGGATCTTCACGGCCCGCGTCCCGGTGTCCAAGATCGATGCCGGCAGCGGCGCCCGCGCCCTCGATCAGGCGCTGACCATCGTGCTGGCCGACGTGGTGCGCTGGGTGAACAGCGGGCGCTGAGGCCCCGCGGCCGGCCCGCGCCGACGCCCCCGCCCGGGCGCTCGCGACGGAACGTCCTCCGAATGCCGGCCGTGCGGATCCGCTCCACGGCCCGACGGGCGCCACGGGCGATGGGACGGGCCCGACGGTCCATCGTGGGCGCGCGGGATTTCCTGCCGATCAATCCGTGTCCCGCGGCGCCGCGGCGGCGTGCGTGGACGGGGCGCGGTTGCGGTTCGCAGCAATCGCGGTCATACGGCTGCCGCGATGCAGACTCTGTTCTCAACCGAAGGTGTATTGGAGAAGGACAAGTTTCGCCTTTGGCGAGACGTCTGCGAAGATCGCCTGGTTCCGATGGCGCAGGACCGTCTCAACGACGAGCCCTTTCACGCGACGATCGAGGGAGCCAGTATCGGCGGCCTGGTTTTTACGAAATTCGCTCTGCGCAACCTGCGGGCGGCCACGACGCCGCGCACGCTTCGCCATGAGAACCACAAGACCGACCACCTGTTCATGAGCATCGTGCTCTCGGGGCAGGTCTGCGCGGATCAGTACGATCGGTCGAGCACGGATCGGGTCGGCGACTTCTCGATCCGGGATACGAATACACCCTGGACGATCGAGCACGGCGGCTACAGCGAGGTGCTGGCCATCGGGATCCCGCGGGAGCGGCTGGAGGGGGCTCTGGGCTCCGCACGCCTGTTCGCCGGCGTGACTGTCGGCGGTGATCTGCCGACCGCGACCCTGACCCGGTCGTTCCTGGGCAACCTGCTCAGCCTGGGCGACCGGCTGACGCCCCAGGTGGCCGAGAGCATGGTCTCCACGGGGCTCGACCTCATCGTCGCCAGCCTCGCGGAGCGGCTCGCGCGGGAGGCGCAGCAGCCCGTCCAGGACAGCGTCGTGGTGCAGCGCGCCCGGGCCTATCTCGAGGCCCATCTCCACGATCCGACCCTGGACCCGCCCCGGCTCGCGGCCGCGGCCGGCGTGTCCCTGCGCCGGCTGCAGGCGCTGTTCCGCGCGCAGGACCGGCACATCGCCGACTGGATCTGGCACCGCAGGCTCGAGGCGGCCGCCAAGCGCTTGGCCGATCCGGGCTGCCTCCACATGCCGCTGGGGACCCTGGCGTATGGCTGCGGCTTCCTCAGCCAGTCCCACTTCTCCCGCCGCTTCAAGGAGCGCTACGGCCTGAGCCCCCGCGACTACCGCGTGCGCGCCCTCGCGCCGGGCGCCGAGGGTGGACCGGAGGGCCGACCGGGCCGCCTCACTCCATCACGGCGGCCTTCATGATCACCACCATGGTGGCCCGGGCCGGGCCGTCCGTGCAGCGCACGAGGTGGGGCCGGTCGCAGCGGTAGCGCAGGGTCTCGCCGGCCCGAGCCCGCTGTACGACGCCGCCGATCTCGACCTCGAATGCGCCCTCGGTGACCGAGAGCGATTCCACCGAGCCGCGCTGGTGCGGGTCCGAGTCGAGGACGCCGCCCGGATCGGCCGTGACCTCGTACCATTGCAGCCACTCGATCGTCTTGAGCCAGCCGATGATCGCCAGCCGCACCTTCCCGTCCTCGGAGACGAGGATCGGCGTGTCGGCCCGGGAGGTCTTCTCGATGAACGGCTCCTCGTCGCCGGCCGCCAGCACCCGCTCGATCGACACGTCGAGGGCCTGGGACAGGCGCCAGATCGTCGCCAGCGTCGGGTTGGTCTCGTTGCGCTCGATCTGGCTGATGATCGACTTGGCCACGCCGGACTGCTCGGCGAGTTCCGAGAGCGACAGGTTGTAGGCCTTGCGCAGCCGCTGGATGGTCTTGCCGAGCTGGCCGGAGAGCACCTGCGCGCCGGTCAGCAGGTCGCGCCCGCGCGCCCGGTCGGGCCGTTCCGCCTGATCCTGCATCGTCCCCGATCCGCCTGCACCGTTCCGTTATCCGAACGATCGTGCGCTTCTTCAAACGCAATCGACGCTCGGTTGCAAGGCGGCGGGCGGCGTGCGCGGCGGCGTGCGCACCGGAAAGCGGCGGCCGGGATCGGCCCGTGATCGGCCCGGGGCCGGCCCAGGACCGGCCTCTAAGTCCAGACGGCGTGGAAGTGGTGGACGGGCCCGTGCCCCGTCCCGACCGCGAGGCTGTCCGCCGCCGCGAGGGCGGCCGTGAGGTAGGCCTTGGCCTCCGCCACCGCCTCCGGCAGGGCCAGGCCCTGGGCGAGGCCCGCCGCCACCGCCGCCGAGAGGGTGCAGCCGGTGCCGTGGGTGTTGCGCGTCGCGATCCGCGGCGCCGACAGGGTCCGCAGGGTGCCGTCCGCCGTGACGAGGTGGTCGATGCTCTCGCGCCCCGCGCCGTGGCCGCCCTTGATCAGCACCGCCCGGGCGCCGAGGGCGACCAGCCGCCGCGCCTGGGCCACGATCGCCGCCGCGTCCGCGGCGACGGGCTCGCCGAGGAGCACCGCCGCCTCCGGCAGGTTGGGGGTGATCAGGTCGGCCCGCGGCAGCAGCCGCTCGCGGAGCGTCGCCACGGCGTCGTCGGTGATCAGCCGGTCGCCGCTGGTGGCGACCATCACCGGGTCGACGACGACCGGGATCGCCCCGGCGTGCCGGGCGAGGCCCTCGGCGACCGCCGCGATCACCGCGGTCTGCGACAGCATGCCGATCTTCACCGCCCTCACGGCGAGGTCGGAGAACACGCTGTCGATCTGCCGGGAGACGAAATCCGCCGGCACGTCGTGGATGCCCTGGACGCCCGCCGTGTTCTGCGCGGTCAGCGCCGTGATCACGCTGGCGCCGTAGACGCCGAGCGCCGAGAAGGTCTTGAGGTCCGCCTGGATGCCGGCGCCGCCGCCGGAATCCGAGCCCGCGATCGTGACCGCGATGGGCGCCGGGCCGCTCATCGGGCGCCGGCCCGCTCCGCCAGGGCGCCGTCGATCCGCGCGCGCAGGTCGCGCGCCCGCTGGCGCACCGACTCCGCGCCGAACAGCGCGGTGATCACCGCGACCCCGTCCGCCCCCGCGGCGACCACCGCGGCGGCGTTGTCGAGCCCGATCCCCGCGATGGCGCCGAGCGGCAGGCCGGCCCCGCGGGCGAGGCGGGCGCGGAAGGCGATGCTGGCGAAGCCGTCGAGGCCCACCGGCGGGTCGGGATTGTCCTTGCTGGTGGTGGCGAACACGCCGCCGATGCAGGCGTAGTCGACGGGCAGCCGGTACAATTCGTCGGCCTGGGCGGGCTTCTTCAGGGTGAGGCCGATGATCGCGCCCTCCCCCAGGAGCCGGCGGGCGTCGGCCGGGTGGAGGTCGCCCTGGCCGAGATGCACCCCGTCGGCTCCGGCCGCGAGGGCGAGGTCCACGCGGTCGTTGACGAGGACCGGGACGCGGCCGCCCACCGCCGCCAGGATCGCCCGGATTCGCGCCAGGGCGGCGCGGGCATCGGCGATGTTCTTCTCGCGGTACTGGAGCAGGGTGCAGCCCCCCGCCACCGCCTCGGCGCCGAGCTCCGCCAGCCGCGCCCCGTCGGTGCCGCAGACGCCGACATCGAGGAGGCCGTAGAGCCGCAGGTCGACGGCCCGGCTGCCGGTCGGGGTCGAGGCCGCGGGGGATGTCGCGGGGGAAGTCGCGCTCGCTGGCATCGCTGTCGTCGCTCGGTCCGCCTCGGCCGGTCCCGTGCCGGCCCTCCCGGACCCCTGTTTGGGCAGGGCTCGCGGCGTTGGCAAGCGGCGGGTGGACAGCGGTGCGTCGACGGGGCCCCCCGCTCCGTCATACGGCGGCGTTGACGCGCGGCGATCCTGTCCCCCTATAGGTGGGATCCGCTACGGCGCATCCCGGGGGACGGACGGTCGAGGAACGATGACGGGTGCCGCGGCGCAGACGGACGCGCGCGGGGGGCAGGCCCCGCCGGAGCGCTCCTCCGTAGGCCTCGTCGCGGTGATCGTCGCCGCGACCAAGGGGGAGCCGCGCGCCCTGACGATCCGGGTTCCCGACCAGGCGCCCGGCCGCGGCGACGGCCTGCCGGCCGGCCCCCTCGTCCCCGAGCACGCCACGCTGGAGCGGGGCCTGCGCGCCTGGGTGGAGCGGCAGACGCACCAGCGCCTCGGCTACGTGGAGCAGCTCTACACCTTCGGCGACCGCGACCGCTCCGGCACGGCGACCCTGTCGGGGGTGCACTCCCTCTCGGTCGCCTATCTGGCGCTCGTCCGCGAGGAGCGGCCGGCGGGGCTCGCCGAGGCCGCGTGGCAGAACTGGTACCGCTACCTGCCCTACGAGGATTTCCGGCAGGGGCGCCCGCGCCAGCTCGACGCCATCGAGGCGCGGCTCGCCGAATGGGCGTCCGAGCCCGCGGACTGCGCCACCCGGACGCGCCGCCTCGACCGCCTCGGCCTGACCTTCGGCATGAACGGCGGCACGTGGAACGAGGAGCGCGTCCTGGAGCGCTACGAGCTGCTGTTCGAGGCCGGGCTGATCCCGGAGGCGCGGGGCAATCCCGGCCCGGCCCTGCCGAACGACCCGACCGGCGTCCCCATGGCGTTCGACCACCGGCGGGTGCTCGCCACCGCGATCGGCCGGCTCCGGGGCAAGATCAAGTACCGCCCGGTGGTGTTCGAGCTGATGCCGCCGGAATTCACCCTGCTGCAGCTGCAGAAGACCGTGGAGGCCCTGTCGGGGACGCAACTGCACAAGCAGAACTTCCGGCGCCTCGTGGCCCAGCAGGGGCTGGTGGAGGAGACCGAGAGCGTGACCAGCGGCGCCGCCGGCCGGCCGGCGCGGCTGGTGCGCTTCCGCCGGGAGGTGCTGCTGGAGCGCCCGGCCCCGGGCCTGCGGCTGCCGTCGCGGCGGGCGGGGTGACGGCGGCGGTCAGTCTCGCCGCGCGAGGGTGCCGAGCCCGCTCGCGTCGAGCGCGTCCACCGTCACGGAGGCGGCCCGGCCGTCGCTGCCGATGGCGAAGCGGACGGCGGAGGGGCGGTCGGGCGCCTCGGCGTCCGGGAAGCTGAGAAAGAGGTCGCGGTCGAAGTGCCGGAGAGGGTAGCGGCGCGCGCCCGCGGGGCCGACCGTCAGCGTCAGGGCGCCGTCCGCCTCCGCCACCACGGCCTCGCCGACATAGGCGTTGGTGTAGCGCCCGGCATAGGCCGAGAGCGCCAGGGGCGCGGCGGGCGGCGCCGGCGGCGTGCCGTAGGCCGCCTTGTCGGCGGCGATGCCGGGCGCGAACAGGTTCTCGTAGGCCGCGCCCCAGGCCGTCACCCAGTCCCGGCCGACGCGGCCGTCGAAGACGAGGTCGGCGAAGCTGTCGGCCAGCCCCTCCGGCACGCCGGACGGGAAGGCGTTGGTCAGGACGAGGATCCCGAGACCGGCCTCCGGATGGATCGACACGAGCGTCTGCGCGCCGACGCTGAAGGCGCCCGCGTGGCCCCAGACGAGGCCGTGGCGGCCGTACTCGACGTTCCAGCCGAGGCCGTAGAAGGACGCGGCGCCGGTCACGGGGTTGAGGCCGCGGGCCATGAGCGGGACGTGCGTCTGCGCCAGGGCCGGGGCCGCGACGCGCTGCGCGCCCTCGAAGCGGCCCTTGCCGATCACGAGCCGCAGCCATCGGGAGAGGTCGCGGACATCGCTGCTGACGCCGCCGGCCGGCGCCTGCGCGTCGGGATCCCGCTCGATCTTGGCGGTCCAGACGCCGCCGGCCCGGACGTGGAGCGCCGCGCGGTCGGGCCGGCTGAGGAAATCCGCGTGGGTCGTGCCGGTGGCGGCCATCCCGAGCGGCCGGAACAGCCGGTCCCGGGCCACCGCCTCCCAGGGCTGGCCGGTCGGCTTCGCGGCGGCGACCGCGCCCTCGGTGAAGCCGAAATTGCTGTAGGCGTAGCCGGCGCGGAAGCTGGAGGCGGGCGGCGCGAGGCGCAGCCGGTGCAGGATCGCGTCGCGGCCGAAGCCGATCGCCTCCAGATCGTCGCCGGCGGTCCCCGGCAGGCCGCTGCGATGGTTGAGGAAGTCGCGCACCGTGACCTGCGCGGTCGGGTAGGGCTCGTGCAACTGGAAGGCGGGATCGAGATCCGCGACGCGCGAATCCCAGTCGACCACCCCGTCGCCGACCAGGGCGGCGACGATCGTCGCGGTGACGGGCTTGGACAGCGAGGCGATCTGGAAGACCGTGTCGGGGCCGACCGGCTCGGGCTTCCCGGCCTGCCTGAGGCCGTATCCCTTCAGGAGGAGCGTCTCGTCGCCGAGGACGACCGCGACCGCGAGGCCCGGCACCGCGCCCGCGTCGACGGCCCGCCGCGCCAGCGCCTCCAGCGCCGGCAGCTGCGCCTCGACCTGCGCCCGCGTCAGCGTCCCGGCGGATCCCGCTCCGGGCCCGGCCGCGACCAGGCCGAGGGCGAGGCACGCGCCGACGAGGCGCCGGCGCGATCGGGCCCGCTGCATGAGTCGTCGATCCCGCCTGAGAGAGCTCGGACCTCGAGAGTGGCATCGTCGGGCCGGCGAAATCAATCGCGCCGCCCCGGGCCGCGCCGCGAATGCGCGGGCCGGCCCGACGGACACGGACGAAGACTGTTCGGGAACCGGGTCGGGCTAGCGGAACGGGTCGGCGTCGGGTGCCGGCTTCACGCCGTGGAGCATCCGGTACAGCGTCCATTCCTCGACGATCTTCCGCCCCGGAAGGGCGCAGAGCCCGATCGTGCCGCCATCGGGCAGCTTCGCGAGGATCGTCTGCCCGCCCATCGTTGCGCAGAAGGCTGAGGCCGGATTCTCCAGCGCGCGGGCCGGCCCCGATCCGGCAAGGCCGGCGCAGACCGCGAGCGCCCGGACAGGCCACGCGGCGGGCGCGCTCCACGGTCCGATCATGCGCGTCATGGGCCGCCCTGCCCTACCCGTAGGTGTGGTCGTCGGCCGGGAAGCGCCCGGCCCGGACCTCGTCCGCGTAGGCCTTCACGGCGTCCTCGATGTGGGACCGCAGGCTCCCGAACTGGCGCACGAATTTCGGCGTGCGCTCGGACAGGCCGAGCATGTCCTCCAGCACTAGGATCTGGCCGTCGCAGACCGCCGAGGCGCCGATGCCGATCGTGGCGGCGGTGACCTGGGGGGAGGTCGCGATGGCCCGCGCCACCGGCTCGACGATGCCCTCGAGCACGATCGCGAAGGCGCCGGCCTCCGAGATGGCGCGGGCATCCTCCAGGAGCCGGCGCTCGTCGTCGGGGGCCCGGCCCTGGACCTTGAAGCCGCCCATCGTGTTCACCGCCTGCGGGGTGAGGCCGATATGGCCCATCACCGGCACGCCGCGCTGGACGAGGAACGCCACCGTCTCGGCGAAATGGGCGCCGCCCTCCATCTTGATCGCGCCGGCGCCGGTCTCCTTGAGAACCCGGGAGGCGCTGAGGAAGGCCTGCTCCCGGCTCGCCTCGTAGGAGCCGAACGGCATGTCGACCACGACCAGCGCCTTCTGCGTGCCGCGGATCACCGCCTGGGCCTGGAGGATCATCATCTCCAGGGTCACGGGGATCGTCGATTCCATCCCGTGCATCACCATGCCGAGGGAATCGCCCACGAGGATGAAGTCGCAATAGGGATCGACGATGCCGGCCGTGTGGGCGTGGTAGGCGGTGAGCGCGATGATCTTGCGCCCCTCGGCCTTGCGCTTGCCGATATCGACCGCCCGGAGCCGTCGGGACTGCACGACCTGCGACATGGTTCAGACCTCATTCCGGCCACCCGGGACGCGGCGCGGGCTCCTCTCCCGCCCGGGAGAGCGACCGGCTTCGCGAGCCTCGTTCCGGGCGTCTCTTACAATGCCCGGCGATGCGGGTCAGCGCCCCGCCTGCGGCTCGGCGCCCGCCTTCCAGTCCGGATCGACCGTCAGGTTCGCGGTCTCGTGCATCTCCTGCCAGCCCTCGACGCCCTCGGGGAACCAGCGCACGCCGGTATAGCCCTTCAGCACCAGCCGCTTGGCGGCGTTCCAGCTGCCCCAGCACTCGACGTGGCAGAACACCACGACGGGCTTCGCCTTGTCGCCCCCGGTCAGCGCCGCGACGCGGGCGTAGAAGAGCGCCTCGCGCGCCGGCGCCAGGGGCTCGGCGCCGGCCTCCGGCATCCAGACGGCGCCGGGGATCGACGGGTGCACCGGCAGCCAGAGGCGGCCCTCCGGGAAATTCGACGGCTTGCGGTCCGGCGCCGCCACGTCGAGCAGCACCGGCTTGTCGGGGCCGGCGATCAGGGCGGCGACGGCGTCGGCGTCGACGACCGCGGCGCCCTTGAGGGTCGGCGGCGTGTAGCCCTTCGGGGGGCCGGCGTAGAGCCCCTCCGGCTCGGGCACGTTCACCGGCGAATCGGCCGGCGCCGCGGCGAGGCAGAGGAGCGCGGCGCAGGCCGCCGCGGCCCGGCCGGTCAGGAGGAGGCGCCGCATGGTCAGTTCGTCGGGCTCGGCGCGGTGAAGCTGTGCTGCCACTGGCCGCCCTGGTTGTCGGAGGCCGCCACCTGGATCGGCTTGCCGTCCGGCTTGAACGCGAAGTTGATCACCGGGTTCGAGGCGATCGAGATGTCGCCCGTCATGGTGAAGACCTTCCGGTCGCCCGCCGAGACGGTGAGCTTGTCGATGTAGCGCGCCGGCGTGTAGTCGCGGGTCACCTGGTTCATCTGCATGCCGGAGAAGTTCGGGTGGCGGATCATCAGCGTCGCCTCCACGGGCTTGCCGGCCGCCGTCTCGGCGAACTTCATACGCATGTCGCCCATGCCCTTCATGGCCTCCTCGTCGCTCATCCCCATCGGGGCCGAGCAGCCGCCGGAGGCCTTCACGAACTGCTTGGCCTCGTAGAGCTTGCCGTCCGTCGTCTCCACCACGGCGTGCATGTCGGTGTAGTTGTTGACCCGCACGCGCAGCTTCAGCTCGGCCGGGTCGGCAGCCGGCCCGAACTCGAACTTGGCCGCGTAGGGCGCCGGGTTGTCGTCGATGATCAGCGAGACCGCCTTGATCTGCCCGTCCTTGGGCATGGTCAGGGTGATCGGCACCAGGGCGGCGTCGAGCGCCCGGGCCGGCGCCTCGATCTTCACGAGGCTGTCGGTCGGGGCGATCTGGCGGTCGCCGAAGATCGACTTGGCGATCTCCTGCCAGCGGGCCGCCCGCTCCTGATCGGTGTCGGAGGCGCCGGCCGCCCGCGCCGCGCCGGCGAGCGGCCCCGACAGCGCCGTCGTCGCCAGGACGAGGCCGAGGGCGAAGGTGGAGAATGTCTGTCCGATCCTGTGCGTCATGGCGTGCCTCCCGATTGGCTTGGATATGGGGATCCTAAAAACCTATTCCCACTCGAGTTCTTGGTAGGCCACGGTGACGTTGCGGCCGTTGTAGGTGTCGAACAGGGCCCACTTGTCGCGCTGGTCCGCCGCGACGCTGGTCACGGCCTTCTCGATGGGCACGTCCTTGGCGATCGCCGCCCGGGTGCCGTCGCGCAGGGCGGTCAGGTAGCCGGAGAGGTCGGCGAGCGCCGGGGCGAGGTCGACCGCGACGGGGCCGTGGCCCGGGACGGCCCGGGCGGGACCCATGGCCTTCAGCCGCTCGATCTCGGCGAGCCAGCCCTTGAGGCTGCCGTCGAGGGAGGGGATCCGGTTCACGAACAGCAGGTCGGCGGGGAACAGCAGGCCGCTGCCGGAATCGATCATCGACAGGTCCGAGGTGGTGTGCGCCGGACCGTGCGCCCTGAAGGTCAGGCGCCGGTCGCCGAGGTCGATCTCGGCCGTGTCGGCGACGGTCATGGTCGGGTAGACCACCGGCCCGGTCCGGTCCTCGCCGAGCAGATCGATCAGCCGCTTGCGGTAGAACTCGCCCCGGGCCGCCAGGGCCTCGGTGAGCTTGGCGTGGCCGATGAAGACCGGCTTGTCCTGGACGAAGGCCCCTGCCCCGAAGACGTGGTCCGGGTGGACGTGGGTCAGCACCACGTGGGTGATCGGCTTGTCCGTGCGCTTGGCGATCTCGGCGCGCAGCCACTGGCCGTCGGCGAGGCTGCCGCCGGACTCGGTCACCACCACGCCGGTCCTGCCGACGAGGAAGCCGATATTGGCGATGGCGTCGGCGTTGTCGGGAGTGGCGTCGGCGATCAGGCCCTTGCGCACGTACAGGCCCGGCCCGACCTCCTCCATCGTGAAGCTCTCGGCGGCGCGGCCCAGCGTCGGCAGGCAGCACAGGCAGAGACCCGCGAAGAGGGCGTGCCGCCGCGTTGGCCCGGCGACCTGCGTCCGCGGATGGACGGCGGGTGCCGTCATGCCGAAACCTCCCGATCTTGCCCGTTCTTGATTGTCTACCATTAAGTAGGTAGATTGATCGTCCGTCAAGGGGCCGCCGGGAGCCGGTCCCCGCTGCGGCCGCACGTTCGCGTGACTTCGTGCGTTGATGGGGCGAGTTTGGAGCGACGATCGCCGCGATGAGGGATACCCGCGCCGAGTTGCTGATGCAGGCCGAGACCCTGGTGCGGGGCCGCGGCTTCGCCGGCTTCAGCTACGCCGACCTCGCGGCGGCGGTGGGCATCCGCAAGGCGAGCATCCACCACCACTTCCCCACCAAGGTCGATCTCGGCGCCGCCCTGGTGGCGGCCTACGCGGCGCGCTACGCCGCGGCCCTGGAGGCGATCCGCCGGGACGTGCCGGACGGGCCGGGCCGGGTCGAGGCCTACGGGCGGCTCTATCTCGGCGGCGTCGAGCAGGGGCTCGGCTGCCTCTGCGCGGCGCTGGCCATCGAGGGCGAGGCCCTGCCCGAGCGCCTGCGCCGGGACGTCGCGGCCTTCTTCGCGGACCATCTCGCGTGGCTGGAGGGCATCCTGCGCGCCGGCCAGGCGGACGGCAGCGTCCGTGCGGGCGCCGACCCGGCGGTGCTCGCCCGCTACGTCGTCGCCACCCTGGAGGGGGCGCTCCTGATGGAGCGCCTGTTCGCGAGCCCCGACGCTTTCCGGGGGACGCTGGCGGTGCTGGTCGACGGCCTCAGGCCGCAGTGAACCGGGCGTAGCCGTCCGCCCGCAGGCGGCAGGCCGGGCAGGTCCCGCAGCCGTAGCCCCAGGGATGCCGCTGCCCGCGCTCGCCGAGGTAGCAGGTGTGGCTCTCCTCGACGATCAGGTCGACCAGCGCCCGCCCGCCGAGGCTCTCGGCGAGTTCCCAGGTCTGCGCCTTGTCGAGCCACATCAGCGGCGTGTGCAGCACGAAGCGCCGCTCCATGCCGAGATTGAGCGCCACCTGCAGGGCCTTGATGGTGTCGTCGCGGCAATCCGGGTAGCCGGAATAGTCGGTCTCGCACATGCCGCCGACCACGTGGCGGAGCCCGCGCCGGTAGGCGAGCGCCGCCGCGAAGGTCAGGAACACGAGGTTGCGGCCGGGCACGAAGGTGTTGGGCAGGCCCGACGCCTCGTAGCCGATCGCGGCCTCGCGGGTCAGCGCCGTCTCGGAGACCTGCCCGAGGGCGTCGAGGGCGAGCGTGTGGTCCTCGCCGAGGCGGGACGCCCAGGCGGGATCGAGGGCGGTCGTGCCCGCGCGCAGGGCCGCGCGGCGGTCGAGCTCGACCCGGTGGCGCTGCCCGTAGTCGAAGCCGAGGGTCTCGACGCGGTCGAACCGGTCCAGCGCCCAGGCCAGGCAGGTGGCCGAATCCTGGCCCCCGGAGAACAGCACCAGCGCGGCGCGGTCGCCGGCGATCGCGGCCTCACTCGCCATCGTACTCGGCCCAGGACATCGGCGTCTCGGCGACCCGCACGAGCGCGAGGCCCGGCAGGTCCGGCCGGAGGCGCTGCCAGATCCAGGCGGCGATGTTCTCGGCGGTCGGGTTCTCCAGCCCCTCGATCTCGTTGAGGCAGTGGTGGTCGAGCCGGGCGAGCAGCGGCCCGAAGATCGATTCGATGTCGTAGAAGTCGATCACCCAGCCGGTGTGGGGATCGACCGGGCCGGCGACCGTCAGCTCGACCCGGTAGGAATGCCCGTGCATCCGGTGGCAGCGATGGGTCTCGGGCACGTTCGGCAGCCGGTGGGCCGCCTCGAAGGTGAAGGCTTGGGTGATCTTCATGGACGGTTCGCGGGTAAGGCCGATCTCGCCCCCGCCATAGCGCCGACGGGCGGTCCCGCGCAAAGGCGGGCTGCCCTGCGTTCGGCGGCGCGCCCGGGGATCAGGCCCCGGCGCCCGCCTCCGACCACTGCGCGTACCACGCCTTGAACAGGCGCAGCTGCGTCTCCGCGTAGTGGCGCTGACCGGCGCTGAGCGCGTCGGTGGCGTTGAAGTGCAGCGCGTATTCCGGGTTCCCCTCCAGCACCATCAGGTGCTTGTAGTAGAGGACGAGGTCCGTCCCCTCGTCGAAGCTCGACAGGATCGCCAGCGCGGCGTCGAGTTCCTCGGCCCGGCGCCGGGCCCGGACGTCGCCCGCGGCGGCCTTCTCGCACAGGGCGACGAGGTGGAGCACCTCCCGCGGCAGGACGTTGCCGATGCCCGTGATGGCGCCCCGGGCGCCGCAATTGACGTAGCCGTGCACCACCTGGGTATCCACGCCGACCATCAGGGTGATGTCGGGCGACTGGCCGGTGATGTGCTCGGCCGCGTAGGTGAGCGAGGCCGCGCCGCCGAACTCCTTGAAGCCGACGAGGTGCGGGTGGCGGGCGCGCAGGCGGAAGAACAGGTCCGCCCGGGTCTCGAACCCGTAATAGGGGCTGTTGTAGATCACCGACGGCAGGTCGACGGCCGCCGCCAGGATGCCGCCGAAATGCGCCTCCTGCGCTGCGGCCGAGCTGCCGCGCGACAGGACCCGCGGGATGATCATCAGGCCGTGGGCGCCGGCCGCCTTGGCGTGCGCCGCCAGCGCCGCGGCCCGCTTCGGGTTCTGCGCGCCGGTCCCGACGATCACCGGGACGCCTGCGGCGAGCAGCCGCTCGATGCCCGCCATCCGCTCCTCGTCGGTGAGCAGCGGCCAGTCGCCCATCGAGCCGCAGTAGACGACCGCCGACATGCCGGCATCGACGAGCTCCCGCCCCTTGCGCGCAAGGGCGTCGAGGTCGGGCGTCCGGTCCGGCCGGCAGGGCGTCATCAGGGCCGGGATCGTGCCGGAGAAGATGTGTCGATCGAAGGCCATCGCCGGCTCGCCTGATAGGAGGTGGGATCGTCCCGGCCGGCCCCGCGGGCCTCGCGGGGCGGCACGCCTCTCCATGGCAGCGCCGCGCGAGTCTGGCAAGGATTTTATACAATCGCCGTCGCGCGGGCCGGGCCCGGCGCGGCGCCGAGGAACGCCATCAACGCGGCGGCGACGTGGTCGATATGGTCGGTCAGGAGGGCGCAGGCGGCCGAGACGTGGCCGTTCCGGCACAGCCGGACGATCTCGCGGTGCTCGCGGTCGGCCCGCTCCAGCTCGGCGCTGTCGGTGGAGAGCTGGAGGCGGGTGTAGCGGTCGCACTCGGCCAGCAGGGAGCCGACGAGCCCGAGGGCGCGGGGCCGCTCCGCCCGGCCGTAGAGGAGGAGGTGCAGCTCCGTGTTGAGGGCGCCCCAGCGCGCCGTCGCGCCCGCCCGCAGGGCCGCGGCATACTCCTCCAGCAGGGCGTCGGCCCGGTCGTAGTCGTCGGCGGTCAGGCGGGGCGCCGAGAGGGCCAGGAGGCGCGGCTCGAGGGCGGCGCGGAGCTCGAGGGCCTCGGCCGCGTCCGCCGGCGAGAGCGGCGCCACCATGGCCCCGCGATGGGGCAGGATCCGCACGAGGCCCTCGGCCTCGAGCTGGAACAGCGCCTCCCGCACCGGGATCCGGCTGGCGCCGAACTCCGCCGCGAGGCCGTCCTGGCGGAGCTGCGAGCCGGCCGGATAGCGGCCGTCGAGGATGCGCCGCCGGATCTCGGTCCCGATCGAGCCCGCGATGGTCCGGTTCTTCATCGTCTCGCTCCCGGTCGACCCCGGATGCCCCGCAGGACCCTTGACGGCGGAGCTCCGGTGTTGAAATTGTATAAAATCAATCGGGCAACGGGCTCGATCACGACAAGGGTGCCCGCGATGACGCTCTCCCGCCGCCAGATCCTGGCCGGTACCGCAGGCGCGGCCGCCGGCCTCGGCCTTCCGCACCTGGTCCGGGCCCAGCCCGGCGGCGGCAGCGTGCTGCGCTTCATCCCGTCGACGCCCCTGCCGTCCCTCGATCCGATCGTCGCCACGAGCTACGTCATCCGCAATCACGGCTATCTCGTCTACGACACGCTGTTCGCCACCGACGAGAATTTCCGCATCCAGCCGCAGATGGTGAGCGAGTGGCAGACCGCGCCCGACGGCCTGCGCTGGACCTTCCACCTCCGCGACGGCCTCACCTTCCACGACGGCACCCCCGTCGAGGCCAAGGACTGCATCGCGTCCATCGCGCGCTGGTCCAAGCGGGACGCGTTCGGCCAGACCCTGGCGGGCTTCGTGGAGGGGTACGGCCAGGAGGACGCGCGGACCTTCACCATCAGCCTGAAGAAGCCGTTCCCCCTGCTCCCGGCGGCGCTCGGCAAGCTGTCCTCCAACGTGCCCTTCATCATGCCGGAGCGCGTCGCGCTCCAGGACGCGTCCAAGCCGATCGCCGACGCCACGGGCTCCGGGCCGTGGCGCTTCGAGGCGCGGGAATGGATCCCCGGCCAGAACGCGATCTACACCCGCCACGCCGGCTACCGCCCCCGCGAGGAGGCGCCCTCTTGGGCCGCCGGCGGCAAGGTCGCCAAGGTCGACCGGATCGAGTGGCTCGCCATCACCGAGGCCTCGGCGGCGGTCGGCGCGATGATCCAGGGCGCGGTCGACTGGTACGAGCAGCCGGCGATCGACCTGATCCCGGTGCTCAAGGGCAAGCCGGGGATCGAGATCCGCAACGTGCCGCTCGGGCTGATCCTGCTGATGCGGTTCAACCACACGCAGCCGCCGTTCAACAATCCCGAGATCCGCCGGGCCGTGATGATGGCCATGAAGCAGGACGACTACATGCAGGCGGTGGTCGGCAGCCCCGAATACTACCGGGAGGCCAAGACCTTCTTCACGCCGGGCTCGCCGATGTCGACCGGGGCCGGCGGGGCCGCGGCCATGCAGGCGGACCTCGCCAAGGCCAAGGCGATGCTGGCCAAGGCCGGCTACAAGGGCGAGCGCGTGGTGCTGCTCGCCCCGGCCGACCAGCCGATCGCCTACAACCAGTCGCTGGTGACCCAGGACCTGCTCAAGCAGCTCGGCATGAACGTCGATCTGGTCTCGACCGACTGGGGCAGCTTCATCGCCCGCCGCGGCAACCGCGGGCCGGTCGATGCCGGCGGCTGGTCGCTGTTCCACACGCTGTGGTCGGGGGCCGACGTGCTGAACCCGGCGCTCCACCCGCTGATCCGCGCCAACGGTCAGGCGGCGTGGTTCGGCTGGCCGGACGACCCGACCCTGGAGGGCCTGCGCAGCGACTGGATCGCCACCAGCGACGAGGCGCAGCAGAAGGCGCTCGCCGCGCGCATCGAGGAGCGGGCCTTCGCGGTCGTGCCCTACGCGCCCGCGGGCCTCGTGCAGCAGCCGATGGCGGTCAGCGCGAAGCTCAAGGGCATGGTCATGGCGCCCGTGCAGTTCTTCTGGAACATCGAGAAGACCGGCTGATCAGGGCCGGCCAGAAGACCGTCCGTCCTTGCGAGCGCAGCGAAGCAATCCAGCGACGCTACGCTTGCCGACGTCCCGCTGCCCTGGGTTGCTTCGCTGCGCTCGCGAAGACGCGGCGTCTCGGGTGCGTCCCCGTCTTCAGCCCGCGCCCTTCCCGGACACACCGGCCTGCGCGAAGGTCGCCATGCCGGTGTGGCAGGCGAGCGCGCCCTTCAGCAGGCCCATCGCCATGCCGGCGCCCGAGGCCTCGCCGAGGCGCATGCCGAGCGCCAGCAGCGGCACCAGCCCGAGCCGCTCCAGAACCTCCGCGTGGGCGCCCTCCGCCGAGACGTGGCCGGCGAGGCAGTGGTCGAGGGCATTTGGGTCGGCGGCGTGCAGCACGGCCGCGGCGGCGGTCGCCACGTAGCCGTCGATCACCACCGGGATGCGCTGCAGCCGGGCCGCCAGGATCGCCCCCGCCATGGCGGCGATCTCCCGGCCGCCGAGGCGCGCCAGGACCTGGAGCGGGTCGTCGAGGTGGCCGGCATGGTGCGCGAGCGCCGCCTCCACGGCCGCGACCTTCCGGGACAGGCCGTCCCGGTCGACTCCGGTGCCGCGCCCGACCCAGTGGGCGGGGTCGCCGCCGAACAGGGCGGCGTAGAGGGCGGCCGCCACCGTGGTGTTGCCGATGCCCATCTCGCCGATGCCCAGGCAGTCGGTGCCGGCGGCCACCGCCTCCATGCCGAACGCCATGGTGGCGACCGTGGCGCGCTCGTCGAGGGCCGGCCCCTCCGCGATGTCGCCGGTGGGCATGTCGAGGGCGAGGTCGAACACCTTGAAGCCGAGGCCGTAGGCGGCGCAGATCTGGTTGATCGCCCCGCCCCCGGCGGCGAAGTTGTCGAGCATCTGCCGGTTGACCGCGTCCGGGAAGGCCGAGACGCCGCGGCGCGTGACCCCGTGGCTGCCGGCGAAGACGCAGACCAGCGGCCGGTCGAAGGTCGGCGGCGCCTTGCCCTGCCACGCCGCCAGCCACGTCACGAGGCTCTCCAGGCGCCCCAGGGAACCGGCGGGCTTCGTCAGGGTCGCGTCCCGGGCCGCGACGGCTTCCTTCGCCTCCGCGTCGGGGCCCGGCATCGCCTTCAGCAGGTTGCGGATGTCGTCGAAGGGGCCGGGCTCGGGAGCGCTCGTCGAATCGGTCATGGCGGCGATGATTTCCTGTGGGCGCCTCCGGACGGGGAGACTATACGGGAGCGGCGCGCGGTGGCGGGCGGATGCGAGAGACCGCGATGGACAGGCAGACCGGCGGGGAGGCCGACTGGCCCGGGCGCGGCGCCCTCTACGACCTCGCCGGGTGCCTGCGCTTCTACTCCCGCCTGCCGGTGCCGCAACTGCCCGGCGAGCCGGACCCGCAC
Source organism: Methylobacterium sp. A52T (assembly GCF_053346095.1). Lineage (NCBI taxonomy): Bacteria > Pseudomonadati > Pseudomonadota > Alphaproteobacteria > Hyphomicrobiales > Methylobacteriaceae > Methylobacterium > Methylobacterium sp. A52T. The sequence goes on from NZ_JBKFBI010000072.1 coordinate 20,677, forward strand.
CGCAGCCCCGACTTCACCACCCTGCCGCGGATGCTGCCGCTGGCCGGCCTGATCCTGGCGCTGCCCGCCGCCCTGGTGCTGGCGGCCGGCTGGGCCGTCGGGCTCGGGCCGTTCCTGGCCGCGACCCTCGCGGTGGCGGTCGCCGTGGTGGCGACCGGCGCCCTGCACGAGGACGGGCTCGCCGACGTCGCCGACGGGTTCGGCGGCGGCGCCACACCGGAGCGCCGCCTGGAGATCATGCGCGACAGCCGGATCGGGGCCTACGGCGGCGCCGCCCTGGTCCTGGCGCTGGCCCTGCGGATCGGCGCCCTGGCGACGCTCCTCGACCGGATCGGCCACGCGGCCGTGACGGGCCTGATCCTGGCGGCCGCCCTGTCGCGGGTCGCCGCCCTCGCCCCGATGGTGCTCCTGGCGCCGGCGCGGCCGGGCGGCCTCTCCGCCTCGGTCGGTCGCCCGGGCCGGGCGAGCCTCGCCACCGCGCTCGGCCTCGGCGCGGTCCTGGCGCTCGGCGCCGTGCCCCTCGGCCTGCCCCTCGGCGGCGTCGCGCTGATGATCCTGTGCGCCGGCCTCGCGGCCCTGGGCCTGACCCGGCTGGCGCGCGCCAGGATCGGCGGCCAGACCGGCGACGTCATCGGCGCCTGCCAGCAGGTCGCGGAGATCGCCGCCCTGCTGGCCCTGGTGGCGGCGACGGCGGGCGTGGCGGATTGAGGGAGGCCGCCGCGTCTTGACCCGGCCACGATCCCCCGGCCAAGGATCACCGATGCCGCCCGCGCCGAAACCCTCCTCGCCCTGCACCAAGGTCTGCATCCTCGACGCCGCGACCGGCCTGTGCTGTGGCTGCGGCCGGACCCGCGACGAGATCGCCGCCTGGGGCGCGCTGTCGGAGGACCGGCGCCGCGCCGTGATGGCGGGGCTCGGCGCCCGGATGCGCGCCGCCGGCCTCACCCCCCTGGAAGCGCCGCTGCCGTCATGATCTATCTCGGCCTCGCGGCCCTCGCCCTGGTTCTCGTCGCCCTGGTCCTCAGCGACGGCAGCGACAGCGTCGGCGGTGTGATCGAGCCCGACCAGTTGGCGAACCTCGCCTGGACTGGCACGATCCTGCTCCTGGTGGTGGCCGGGTTCTGGCGGCAGTTCACGGCCCGGCTCGGCGCGAACCTGCAGGCGCTCCTGGCCTGGGCGCTGATCGGCCTCGCCCTGGTGATCGGCTACAGCTACCGCGACCGGATCCAGGATGTCGGCGCCCGAGTGCTCGGCGATCTCCGGCCGGGGAGCGCGACCTCGAGCGGCGACGGCTCCGTCACCGTCACCCGGCGGGCGGACGGCGATTTTCGGGTCGACGCCTTGGTCAACGGCCGGGTGCAGCCCTTCCTGTTCGACACCGGGGCGAGCAGCGTCGTGCTCACCGCCGAGAACGCCGCCGCGCTGGGGCTCACGCCCGCGCCCTCCGAGTTCACCGCCCGCGTCTCCACCGCCAACGGCATCACCTACGCGGCGCCGACCCAGCTCGACTCGCTCGGCGTGGGCACGATCACCGAGCGGCGCGTCAACGCCATGGTGGCCAAGCCGGGCGCGCTCTCGGCGAACCTCCTCGGCCAGACCTTCCTGTCGCGGCTCTCCGGCTACGAGGTCCGGGGCGACCGCCTGATCCTGCGCCGGCCCTGACCGGGCCGCCGCGCAAGGCGCTCAGGCGGCGCTCAGGCGGCGCGGGCCTCGGGCGCGGCGCGGGAGACCAGCGCCACCGCCTCCCGCAGGGTCGCGAGGTCGGCCTCCGGGCGCATCCCGTGGGTCGAGAGGTGGCGCCGGAAGGCCCGCGCGCCCGGCCGGCCGTTGAACAGGCCGAGCATGTGCCGGGTGACCGCGTGGAGGCGCTCGCCCCGGGCGAGGCACGCGGCGATGTAAGGCTCGAACGCCGCGACCGCCGCGAAGGCGTCGGGGGCCGGGGCCGGCACGCCGAACAGGTCGGGATCGACCCCGAGCAGGAGCGCCGGCTCGGTGTAGGCCGCGCGGCCGACCATGACGCCGTCGACCTCGGCGAGCCGCGCCCGCGCGGAATCCAGGTCGCGCAGGCCGCCGTTGACCGCCATCGGCAGGCCGGGAAGCCGCCGCTTCAGCCGCGCGGCGCGGCCGTAATCGAGGGGCGGCACGTCCCGGTTCTCCTTGGGCGATAGCCCCTGGAGCCAGGCCTTGCGGGCGTGGACGATCAGCCCGTCGACGCCCGCGGCCACCACGGCGTCGGCCAGGGTGTCGAGCGCCGCCTCGGGGTCCTGGTCGTCGACGCCGATCCGGCACTTCACCGTCACCGGCACGGGGACCGCGGCCTTCATGGCGGCGACGCAGTCGCCGACCAGGGCCGGCTCGCGCATCAGGCAGGCGCCGAAGCGGCCCTCCTGCACCCGGTCCGAGGGGCAGCCGACGTTGAGATTGACCTCGTCGTAGCCGAGATCCGCGGCGATCCGGGCGGCCCGCGCCAGGTCCGCCGGGTCCGAGCCGCCGAGTTGGACCGCCACCGGGTGCTCGATCTCCGCGAAGCCGAGCAGGCGCTCCCGCGGCCCGTGCAGCACCGCGCCGGTCGTCACCATCTCGGTGTAGAGGCGGGCGCGCGCCGAGAGGGACCGGTGGAACGCCCGGCAGTGGCGGTCCGTCCAGTCCATCATCGGGGCGACGGAGAAGCGCCATCCGCTGAGAGTTCTGGGTTCTTCCGTTGCGGCAATCACTTGCTGTCGCTCTCGTGCTGTACCTCGGCGTGCCCCATCGGGCGTCGGCCTGCTCGGAATCCGGCTGTGGCGTGCCTGCTCGGCCCCGTCCGGTCCCACCGCGGGGGCGCGATGGGGCCCATCGTCGAGTCCGCGGGGAAGCGCGGGACGACGGGGTATCACGCCCGGAACGTTGTCAAAAGGACGGCGCGGTCCACCACGGATCCCGGACCGTCGACCGGCGCGCGGCGGCCCGGATCAAGCAGCGGGAGACGGAACTCGACGCGCCCGGCGCCCTCGTTCAGGCGAAGGTCGAGGATCCGACGCTCGGTGCGGCGATCGACCGCTACATCGTCGAATCACGCAGGACCATCACCCGGACCAAGGCCCAGGTGCTGCAGGCTATCAAGGGCTATCCGCTGGCCGCCCTGCCCTGCTCCGCGGTGACGCGCGCCGAGATCACCGCCTTCATCGCCGAGCTGGGCAAGGGGCGTGACCCGTCGACGGTCGCCAATGACCTGTCGCACCTGTCGGCGGTCACGACGAGCGGCCGCCGGGCTGGGGCTGGCCGCTCGATCCGGAGGCGCTGAAGGATGCCGCGTTCGTCGCCCGGCGCATGGGTTTGGTTGGTAAGTCGAAGCGGCGTGACCCGCCTGTTCGAGACGGGTCGGACGGTCCCGCTCGCCGCATCGGTCAGCGGGCACCGCCCCTGGCAGAGCCTCCAGCGCTACACCCAAATCCGACAGACCGGCGATCGGTTCGCGAGATGGCCGTGGCTCGCGGTCGTGACGAAATCGTAGAGTTGCCACTTTGGGCTCATCTCGGGCCTACGGAAGTGTCGTAGCCGTCCCGGTCGGCCGTGGCCTCGACCACGTAGAACCCGCCCTCGCGCCGGTACGTGATCCCGGCGCGCGGCAGGCCGGTTGCCTGCGGGGCGCGGCCGCGCATCAGGTCGACCATCGCCTCGGCGGCGTCGCGGCTCGCAGGGTCGCTCTTGAGCGCGAGCTTCACCGCGGTCCGGGCGATCCGGCGGGAGATCCGCTCCACGCCGACGATCCCGGCGACGGTGTCGATCAGGCGCAGGCCGGACAGGTCGCCCGGCGCACGGTCGAAGCCGCGGGCGGCGCCGGTGAGGTCGAAGGCTGCCCGACTCTGGCTGAGGCCGAGGGGCGCGCCGATGCCGTCGCTCATTGGCCCCCCAGGCTCATCGCGAGCTGCAGGAGAAGCAGGCCGCTGCGCCGGTCCGGCAGGCCGACGCCGGTCACGTCGAACTGCTGGCCCCGGAGCATCACGCGGTCGGCGGTCACGAGGTCGCGCGCCCGGGCACTGTCGCGCACCGCCAGGGTGCCGCTCGCGACGTTGACGGCGCCGCCAACCCTGGACCGCCTCGCGCAGAGCCAGGCCGTGGCAGTCTCCAAGAGGGCGCCGATCAGGGCGTCCTCATCGGCGTGATCACCCGCAGACGCGCCTTCGCGTCGTCGAGGGCGACGATCGGCGCGGGCGGCGTCACCACGGTGACGGGCATCGAGCGGATCGGTCAGGCCGGATCGGTCGCGAGTTCGGCCGGGCTGCGGCGCGCCCGGTCGGCGTGCAGGGCGGTCTCGGAGACTTGGTTGTGGGGTCGAGGGGCGCGGGCGCGATCCCGAGCACGGAGCCCGCCAGCGGGATCGCGTGGCCGAGGCGCTCCAGGTCTTGGGCGTGCGCGAGGTCGGTCTCGAACGTGTCGCCGGCCGCGACGAGGCCGACTTTGGCGTTCTGGACGCGCAGGTTGTGGAAGACGGTGTTGGCCGTCATGGCGATGCGGTCTGACATGGGAATCGCCTGAATGGCGAAATCAGATTTGAATATTGCTCTCTGTCGAACAAAGAGTGCGCCGCTGGCGTTGGTATACAATCCCAAAGTTGGGACGATTGAGGAAACGCCTATGCCCATGAAGATGTACGGCCTCGCGGCCGCGCTTGCTGTCGCTCTGACCGGCGCAGCCTATGCTCAGCAGCCCGCCGGCGGCGGAAGCGCGACGGGCAACATGAACAACCCAGGCTCGGTGAAGAGCGAAGGGCAGAAGGCGACCGAGGAGACGACAGGCACCAGTACCCGCTCGCCCGCAGCCGGCGCCGCGGCGGTGCCGGGAACTGGCACCGCGCGTCCTGGAGTCGGTGCAGGCGGGAGCACCACGGCACCCACCCGGTAGAGCCAGCGGGCGGACTCACAGATCAGGATCTGTGAACTCTCGGCAGGGCCGCCTCGAAGGCGGCCCTGCCGCATCACGCTGTCGTGCATAAGCTGCAGGCACCCCTATAGCTGCTTCGGCCCGTCACCCACCCGATCCAGTCAATGGCTCATCAGGACGAAGGCACGAAAGCGGACGCGACCGCCTGCCCGTCCTGCCTGCGCGCCTGGCGGTATTCGCGCGGGCTCATACCGTAGCGATCCTTGAAGCGGCGGGCGAAATGCGCCTGTGTGCTGAAGCCGCACCCGTAGGCCAGCATGCCGATCGACAGGTGCGCGCAGGCGGGGTCGGCCAAGCGCGCGGCGGCGGCCTCCAGTCGGCGTCCCCAGATGTAGTCGGAAATGTGCCGGCCGCGCTCGTGGAACAGCTCCTGCAACCGGCGCAGCGATACGCCGACCGCGGCGGCGAGCTGGGGCGGGTCGAGGGCCGTTTCACTCATGTGAGCCTCGATGTAGGCCTTGGCGCGCTGGACTGTCGCGTTGCCGTGAATGGAGCGCGGCACCTCCTGCGCCAACCGTTCGGCGAGACTGGTCACGACCAGATCGATCCCAATGGACGCCATGCGCGCCGCGCCGTCAGGCTTGAGCCGATCTCCCACCCGGATCAGCTCCTGGATGTAGGTGCTCGCGAGCGTCGCAGAGGCGAGGTTGGCTTCGACCGCGAGGGCAGTGAACAGCTGAGACGGTCCCAGCACACTCTCCAGGCGCTCCCGCGGCAGGTCGAGGATCAGGAAGCTGCCGGCCTCGATCTGGCTCACGCCCGGCCGATGATCGAGCACGACGAACGCGCCGGTTCGCCCCACGGCCTCCCGCTCGTTCTGCTGAACGGCATGGCAGCCGGATTGTGTGAGGACCGCGTAGAGGCGATCACCTCGACCATTCCGCCGAACCGCCTCGGGTGTCACTTCCGTCCGTGTGGAACTCTGAACGCTGCGCGTGATCGGCAACGACCCGATCGCGGTGAACTCGATCCGACCGTGGAACGGGGCGGCGTCGAGGGTCCGGATCTCGTTCGGCACCATCTGATCGCACATCATCTCCCGCCACCGGCGGAAGGCGTTTCTGGGGTGGAGGCCCTCAGTCGAGAAGAGCGGTCGCATCCGCGGTCTTGGCCAACAGCTCGCCCAGCGACGGCGAGAAATTCACGGGACCGACCGTCTATTGTATATAATATGATCCTTCAAGAACGGGACACGGAAGATTGGTGTGCCGATGGAGGCCGTTCGAACGCAGGCGGCCCAGACCCGGGCGACCGCCGCGCCCGGCCCGAGGGGCCGCTCCGGCGGCAGCCGCGCGACGATGCCGAGATCGTCGATCGGCAGGAGATGCGCCTGCACGGTCAGCCGGGCGCCGCTGCCGCCACCGCGCCGGACGAGGTTCTCCTTCTCGCGGATCTCGTCGCGGTCCATGATCCCGTTCTGCGCGAAGGCGGCGTAGAGCTTGGTCCGGGCGGCGCTGTCGGCGCGCAGCAGGCCCTCGACCCCGAACCCGGCGTAGAGGCTCGCGCGCTCCTCGGGCTCCGGGTGACACAGGTGGATCGCCGCCTCGATCCACCGGAGGCCGGGGCAAGCTTCCGGCGACCCTCCGGCCGCGGCTCTAAACGCGCCGTTAACCAAGATCAGTGATTTCCCAGGTCATCGGTAGCGTCGCGCGGGCTGTACCTGCCGCCGCGCAAGGATGGCACATCATGCGGCTGATCGTCGGCACAGTGATCGTCTTCGCCTGCGTCTTCGGCAGCTACGCGGCGATGGGCGGCCATCTGCTGGTCCTGTGGCAGCCGTTCGAGTTCGTCATCATCCTCGGTGCGGCGATCGGCGCCTTCGTCATCGGCAACACCGGGCCGGTGCTTAAGGCCGTGCCCGCCATGCTGGGCACGCTGATCAAGGGCCCCAAGTACAACCAGCAATCCTATGTCGAGCTGCTGGGAATGCAGTATTCGTTGTTCAGGCTCGCGAAGCAGAAGGGTTCGATGGCGCTCGAGCCGCACATCGAGGACCCGGGCGAGTCGACGCTGTTCAACGCCTTCCCGACCTTCGCGGCGAACCATCACGCGGTCGAGTTCGTCTGCGACTACATGCGCATGGTGACGCTGGGCGCCAACAACGTCCACGAGATCGACGCGCTCATGGACGAGGAACTGGAGACGCACCACCAGGAGCAGGAGCGCGTCGTCTCCGCCATGCAGTCGCTCGCCGACGGAACGCCGGCGCTCGGCATCGTCGCCGCCGTGCTCGGCGTGATCAAGACGATGGGGGCGATCAAGGAGCCGCCGGAGGTGCTGGGACATCTGATCGGCGGCGCGCTGGTCGGCACCTTCTTCGGCGTCTTCGTCGCCTACGGCTTCTTCGGGCCCATGGCGCAGTCGCTCAAGAGCCTCTTCGAGGCCGAGTCCAAGTACTACCTCTCGCTCAAGGCGGGTCTGCTCGCCCACATCGCCGGCCAGCCGCCGGTGATGGCGGTCGAGTTCGCCCGGAAGGCTCTGATGAGCGACGTCCGCCCGACCTTCAACGAAGTGGAAGCGGCGACCGCCGCTCTGCCCGCCCAGAGCTGATCCGACTTCCGGGAGGGATTCCATGGCGACGATCATCATCAAGAAGGTCAAGAAGGCCGCCCACGCCCACCACGGCGGGGCCTGGAAGATCGCCTACGCGGACTTCGTGACCGCCATGATGGCGTTCTTCCTGCTGATGTGGCTGATCAGCATGACGACGCAGGAGCAGAAGATCGGCCTGGCGGAGTACTTCTCGCCGGCGGCTCTGAGCCCTGCGACCAGCGGCGCCGGCGGGATCTTGTACGGGACCGCCCTCGACACGTCCGGCAACAAGCCGTCCACGCCCCGCGACGCGGAGCGGGGCTCCGCCGAGCGGGAGGAGATCACGCGCCCGACCAGCCCGGGGCGCGTCAGCGACGTCGATGCCAGCCGCCCGGTCGCCAACGTGGAGGCCAATTTCAGCGCCATAGCCAGCCTCCGGCAGGCGCTCCAGACGATGCCCGACATCGCCGAACTGTCGAAGAACATCGTGATCGAGCAGACCAAGGAGGGCGTGAACGTCTCCCTCGTGGACCAGGACGGCCGCGCCATGTTCCGCGAGGGGTCCGTCGAGCCCTACGACCGCACCCGTCGCGTGCTGGAGGCCCTCGCGCCCGCCATCCGGCGGCTGCCCAACCGCCTGTCGATCACCGGCTACACGGCCGTCGCGCGCCCGGGCTCGACGCGGGCCGGCGAGCCCTGGAACCTCTCCGCCGGGCGTGCCCTCGCCGTGCGCGAGGTCCTGTCGGGTGCCGGGGTTCCCAACGACAACTTCTCCTCCGTGTCGGGACGCGGCGACACGGAGCCGGTTTTCCCGGACAATCCCTACCTCGCGCCGAACCGGCGGGTGACGATCACGCTGCTCAACGCGAGCCCGCCGGTACCCCCGAACCTTCTCCGCTGACGCCGGAGCGGCGCGCCGCCTCGGACCGCGACGCGCGCAGCGCCGTCGATGCCGCCTCACGTCGCCGCGGCGCGTCACGCGCTCCGCGCGGGACCGC
>NZ_JBKFBI010000073.1:0-28945 GCF_053346095.1 Methylobacterium sp. A52T
CCGCATGTCGGCGGCCTGATCGTGGTCGGCGACGGGGCCGCGGGCGAGGCGGTCGCCCGGGCGGCCGCGCGGCGCGGCCTGCCCGTCCACCGGGCGCGCCTCGTCCCGGAGACGGACGGTCTGGCCGGCCGCCGCTGCCTCGCCTTCGCGGGGATCGGCCGCCCGGAGAAGTTCTTCGCGACCCTGGCCGAGGCGGGGGCGGTGATCGTCGGGACGCGCCCCTACCCCGACCATCATCCCTACCGGGCGCGCGAGCTGGCGGCGCTTTCCGAGGCGGCCCGGCGCCTCGACGCCGCGCTCGTCACCACCGAGAAGGACGCGGTGCGCCTGCCGCCGGCCTTCGCGGCGGGCGTGCGGGTGCTGCGCGTCCGCCTCGCGCTCGACGACGCGGAGGCCCTGCGCCGGCAGATCCGCGGCGCGCTCGGCGCGCCGTGACCCTCAGGGGCGGCCGGCTTCCTTCAGCCGCCTGAGGATCGCTTCGGGGGAGACGTAGGCCTCCTGGCGGGCGGCGCTCCAGTAGCGCAGGGCGTCCAGCGGGATCGGCTCGCCGGTCACCGCGCAGCGCACGAAGCTGCCGGGCTTGACCACCCGCATGGTGCCGTCGCCGTACTCGACGACCGCCTCGCCGTTGTTCGCGCGCTCGTAACGACCCAGCACGTCCGCCTCCTGCTCGATGGTGCCTTCTACACGATCCGCGCGCGCCGCGATGCCCGCGGGGCTCAGGTCAGCATCGACGGTGTCTCATCCCGCGCCAGCATGGTCCGGGCCGCGGCCGCGTCGACATGCATGCGCTCGACCAGCGCCTCGGCGCTGGCGAACCGCTCCTCGCCGCGGATGTAGCCGACGAACTCCACGGCGATGTCCTGCCCGTAGAGATCGCCCGAGAAGTCGAACAGGTAGGTCTCCAGCAGCGGTGCGCCGTCGTCGAAGGTCGGGCGGCGGCCGTAGCTCGCCACGCCGTCGCGGGACGCGCCCTTGGCCAGGCGGACCCGCACCGCGTAGATGCCGTGCGCGAGCCCGCAATCGGGCAGCATCACGTTGGCGGTGGGAAAACCCAGCTGGCGGCCGCGCTTGTCGCCGTGGCGGACCGCGCCGAGAACGAACCAGCGGTAGCCGAGCAGCGCGTTGGCGCGGGCGACGTCGCCGGCGGCGAGGGCCGCGCGGATCGCGCTGGAGGAGACCGGCTCGGTCTCGTCGCCGAGGGCGACCGGCGCCACGATGCGGCAGCTCATCCCCGCTTCCCGGCAGAGGTCGGCCAGGATCGCGGGTGTGCCCTCGCGGCCGCGGCCGAAGTGGAAATCGTGCCCGACGACCACGCCGGACAGGCCCAGGGATCCCTTCAGGAAGTCGAGCACGAAGGCGCGGGCGCCGGTCTCGGCCAGGGCCCCGTCGAAGCGGCGCACGATCAGCCCGTCGAGGCCGAGATGCGCGAACACAATCTCCTTGGCGGCGAGGCCGGTCAGCCGGAACATCGGCGCGTCGGGCGTGAAGTAGGCCCGCGGGTGCGGCTCGAAGGTCAGGATCGCGGACGGCCGGCCGGCCGCGCGGGCGGCGGCGCGCACGCTGTCGACGAGCATCCGGTGCCCGAGATGGACGCCGTCGAAGTTGCCGATCGCCGCCACGGCCCCGGCCAGGGCCGGCGGGACGGGGGCGTCGGCGCGGCAGATCGTGAAGGGTCGCGCGGCCGTGTCGTCGCCTGTGGCCATCGGTTCGGGTCGAGTGCTCGGAAGGGTCGGATAGGGTCGCCTGACATGTCCGCGAGGGGCCCGACGCGGCCGGACCCTGCCGAAAGGCGCCCGGAGGGTCAAGCGAGGCGACGCCGCGCGGGCGGCCATGCGCCGCCCGCGCCGATTAACGGCTTCGCAATGCGCATGCCCTATTTGAAATGCTGTGCAGCGCAGCTAAATTGCAGCGTTAGCGAAGCGTTAATCTATCCGGGAGCCGCCGCGGCTTCCCGCCGGGCAATACGGAGCAGTTGTTCGATGGCTCTCGACCTGAGCATGCCGATCCTCGTTGTCGACGATTACCAGACGATGGTCCGCATTATTCGCAATCTACTGAAGCAGCTCGGCTTCGAGGAGGTCGACGACGCTTCCGACGGGACCGAAGCGCTCGCACGACTGAAGGGTCGCAAGTACGGGCTGGTCATCTCCGACTGGAACATGGAGCCGATGACCGGCTACGAGCTGCTCCGCCACGTGCGCGCCGACGAAAATCTTCGCACGACGCCGTTCATCATGGTGACGGCCGAATCGAAGACCGAGAACGTGATCGCGGCCAAGAAGGCCGGCGTGAACAACTACATCGTGAAGCCCTTCAACGCGGCCACGCTGAAGTCGAAGATCGAGGCGGTCTGCGGCAGCTGACCGGCCTCCCGTCTTCGACCACCGCGCGTCCGGACGGATCGCTCCCGCGCCGCCGGACGCCGAGACGTGGCGTGGCCGGTCAGGACGGCCACAGATCCGAGGAGGAGAGCATGTCGTCAGCCGCCGCACGGCAGCCCGATCTGCGGCTTCGCGAGCCGCAGACCGTGATCTCCGAGCTGATCGAGATCGCGGATTACATCGCCCATCTCCGCGAGGAGATCGGGGCGCTGCGCGCGAACGAGATGAGTCGCGACCGGATCCCCATGGCGCACGAGGAGCTCGGCAGCGTCGTGGAGGCGACCGCCGGCGCCACCAACACGATCATGGAGGCCGCCGAGGCGATGCTCGGTCTGCCCGACGGGCCGGGCTACCGCGACGCGGTCGAGGAGCGCATCAACACGATCTTCGAGGCCTGCGCGTTCCAGGACATCACCGGCCAGCGGATCGCCAAGGTGGTCGAGTCCCTGCGCCTGTTCGAGCAGCGCCTCGCCCGCTTCGTCGGTGCCGTGAAGGCCCGCGACGCGGCCTCCATGGATCCCGCCGAGCGTGCCCGGCGGACCCGGGCTGAGGACCTCATGCTGAACGGCCCGCAGGCCGTGGACGCCATGCCCTCCCAGGACGACATCGACGCGCTGTTCGCCTGACGCGATCCGGGGCGGCGCGGGATCGGTTGTCCGAGGAAGGATCGCCGGCGCGACGGTCGACTCGGCGCCGGCCTGCCGGCTAGATCGCTTTCCGGACCCGCCGCATGCGGGGCAGGCGGAGGCCGCGGCAGGGATGACGGCGCAGTTCTGGTCCGAGCTGACCACCGAAGACTTCACCCGACGGGACATGGGTCGCGCGATCGCCGTCCTGCCTGTGGCCGCCGTCGAGCAGCACGGTCCCCACCTGCCCCTCGCGACCGACACCGTGATCGCCGAGGGCTACCTCGCCCGGGTGCGCGAAGGCGTGCCGGCGGATCTCGACGTGCTGCTGCTGCCGGTCCAGCCGGTGGGCAAGTCCGACGAGCACGACGCGTTTCCCGGCACGCTCTCCCTGGAGACCGGGACGGCGCTGGCCGCCTGGACGGGGATCGGCGCGGCCGTCCACCGCGCCGGCTGCCGCAAGCTGGTGATCGTCACGAGCCACGGCGGCAACAGCGCGCTCATCGATCTCGTGGCGGGCGAGCTGCGCGCCCGGTTCGGCATGGTCGCGGTCACGACATCCTGGGCGCGGCTCGGCTATCCCGAGGGTCTGTTCCCGGCCAACGAGATCGCCCACGGCATCCATGCCGGCGGCATCGAGACGGCGCTGATGCTGGCCCTGCGGCCGGACCTCGTCCGGACCGACCAAGTCGCGGATTTCCCGCCGCGCACGCTGTCGATGATCCGCGACTTCACCCACCTGCGCGCCGGCCGCCCCGCCGCCTTCGCGTGGAAGGCCGGCGATCTCCAGGCTTCGGGCGCCATGGGCGACGCGCGGCTCGGCACGGCCGAGGCGGGCCGCGCGGCGCTCGACCACGGAGCCCGGGCCTTCGTCGCCCTGCTGCGCGACGTCGACGCCTTCGAGCTCGCGCCGCCGGTGTAACCGCCGCCGCGCCGCCGCCGAAGGAGCCGGTACGCCGGATCCGAACCGCCGGCGTGCGGGAGTTCCGGCCATGCGCCCTGCCCTCTTGATCGCCGCCGCCCTGCTCTGCGACAGCCTCTACCCGGCCGACGCGGCGGAGCGCCCCGTCGTCGTCGAGCTGTTCACCTCGCAGAGCTGCTCCTCCTGCCCGCCCGCGGAGGCGCTGATCGGCCGCCTCGCCCGCGAGCCGGCGGGGACGCAGGGCGATGTCCTGCCGCTCGCGTTCCACGTCACCTACTGGAACCATCTCGACTGGCGCGACCGCTACGCCCTGCCGGCCGCCACCGCCCGCCAGGAGGCCTATGCGGCCCGTCTCGGCGGACCAACCTACACGCCGCAGGCGGTGATCGACGGGCAGGTCGGGCTGGTCGGGTCCGACGAGGCCGGCCTGCGCGCCGCGATCGCGCGCGCCCGGCAGGCCGGGCCCGGCATTCCCGTGACGCTGGCCCGCGACGGCGAGCAGGTCGTCGCGCAGATCGGTGCCGGGGCCGGCGGCGCCGCGGGCCGCGTCCTCCTGATCGGGTACGATCCGAGCCACACCACCCGCGTGCTGCGCGGCGAGAATGCCGGGCGCACCATCGAGCAGGCCAACATCGTCCGGTCGGTGCGCGACCTCGGGCGCTGGTCCGGCTCCGCCGCGACCTTCGCGTCGGCGCGTCCCGAGGGCGAGACGGCGGCCCTGCTGCTCCAGTCCGAGGACGGGCGGATCCTGGGCGCCGCGCGCCTTGCCGCGTCTCCCGCAACGTCGCACGCCGCGACGGTCCGGGAGGCCGTGCGATGATCCTCGCCGTCCCGGGCGGGATGCCCGCGCGCGGCTGGGTGCTGGCGTCGGGATCGGACCGTGGGGTAGACACGCCGCGTGCCGGGGGACGGAACGACGGCGGAGCCCGGATGGCGCTCGAACAGGAACTGGCGACCCTGATGGCGGCGGCCCAGGGCGGCGACGCGGCCGCCTATCGCGCGCTGCTGAAGGCCTGTCTGCCCGTGGTCTCGGCGATCGCGCGGGCGCAGGGCGTGCGCGGCGAGGCGGTGGACGATGTCGTGCAGGACGCGCTGATGACCGTCCACCGGGCCCGGGCGAGCTACGATCCGGCCCGGCCGTTCCTGCCCTGGCTGCGCGCCATCACCCAGCGGCGGGCGATCGACCGGCTGCGCCGCGCCGGGCGGCGCCCGCGGGAGGTCAACGACCCGCTGGCATACGAGGCGGAGGTCGATCCGGGGCCGGCCCCCGGCCACGGGCTGGAGGCGCGGGACCGGGCTGCCGCTCTGGCCAGGGCGGTGGCGGCCCTGCCCGACGGCCAGCGTCAGGCGGTCGAGCACCTGGGCCTGCGCGAGCTGTCGCTCGACGAGACCGCCGCCCTCACCGGCCGCAGCAAGGGGGCCCTCAAGGTGAACCTGCACCGGGCGCTGAAGGCGCTCCGGGCCAGCCTGACGCAGGAGCGGGAGTGATGCCCGGAGAGGGGAGCAACTGGGCCGGCGGCGACCTGTCCCGCCACGAGCGGCTCGTCGAGGAGCTCGCGGGCGGGCTCGAACCCGTGCGGCCGCTGCCGGCCCCGGAGGCCCGCGCGGCCCTCTGGCTCGGCGTGACGCTGGTGCTCGGCGTGGTCCTCGCCGCCTGGGTCGGGACCGGCGGCTTCATGCTGCGCATGCATGTGCCGGATCTGGCCCTCGCGGCGGTGGGCGCCGTGCTGACCGCGATCACGGCTGCCTACGCGGCCTTCGCCACCAGCGTGCCGGGACGGTCCGGCCGCTGGGCGCTGCTGCCGCTGCCGCCCTTCGCGCTCTGGATCGGCGCGAGCGGTCTGGGCTGCCTGCGCGACTGGATCGCGCCGGGGGCCGAGATGCACGGCGAGCACCCGATCACGGGCTGCTTCAGCTTCCTGATCTGCGTCTCGGTGCCGCTGTCCGTGCTGATCGTCGTGATGCTGCGGCGCGCCTGCCCGCTGCGGCCGAACCTCACGGCCGCCCTCGGGGGGCTGGCGGTCGCGGCGGCGGCGGCGGCGCTGCTGATGCCGGTCCACCCGCACGACGCCACCGCCACGGACCTGCTGTTCCACGCGGCGGCGGTCGCCATCGTGATCGCGGCGAACGGATTGGCCGGAGGCCGGCTGCTCGGCCGGCACGCCGGGGCCGGCTAGGGCGTACCGGCCGAGGCTCGCGATCTCGGCCGATCGCTCGAGGGGGCGTCCGGTGCGATCGTTTCACACCGCGCCGGGATCGAGGCCCGGCCAAGCCACGATCCGGTCCGGCAACTCGTCCTCCGCGAATTCCTCCTCGTTGCCGGCGAGCCGGCCGCGGACCGAGATCCCTGCCTCGTGCACGCTCGCGGCCCGGCCGGAGACCAGGGGGTGCCACGGGTAGAGCGGCTGCCCGTCGCGCACGAGCCGGTACGCGCAGGTCGGTGGCAGCCAGGCGATCGACCGCACCGCCTCCGGCGTCAGGCGCACGCAGTCGGGCACCCGCTTCTGCCGCCGCGCGTAGTCGCGGCACCGGCAGGTGAGGCCGTCGAGTAGGGTGCACCCGATATCGGTGTGGTGGACCTCGCCGGTATCCTCGTCCTCGAGCTTCATCAGGCAGCACCGGCCGCAGCCGTCGCACAGGCTCTCCCACTCGGACGGGGTCATGGCTTCGAGCGTCTTGGTCCGCCAGAACGGCTCGACCGCCCCGCGGCGCGGCGCCTCGGGCTTGTGCATCGGGAAAGTCTCTCGGATGGGAAGCCGCCTCTCTGCCCGAGGCGCGGCACCGCTGCAAGCGTGGCCGCCGACGGCCACCATGCGACCGGATCGCCCCGTCGCGCGTTAAGGCCAAGCTCGTCCGCGGCGAATCACGAGACTGCGCAGAGCCTCGCCGCCGGTTCCGGATCCTGCTATGGACGTCGGATGCCGTGCGGTGGCGCCGGCGCAGGGTTCGTGTCCGCGGCGCGGGCGCCCGACCATCCGCCGCCAGGATCCGCCGCAGAGGCGCTCGACAAGCCGGGTTCGACATCGTGCGCCTGCCGACGTTCACCGAGATCAAGGTCCGCCTCGAACGCGCCGCCCTCGCCTTCGACGCCTGGGTCAACGCGAGCCTGTACGACGGCGGCCAGTCCACGGGTCAGGCCTACGAGCGCTTCCAGCGCGTCATGAGCCGCTTCGCGGTGCGCGGCTGGAAGCGCGTCGCCCTCGACCTGACGAGCGAGGGAGTGACGATCGGGACCGGCGGCGCCATCCTGATGCTCGCGCTGGCGCAGCCGGCCTTCCAGCTCACCAGCGAGAACTGGCTGAAGCAGCAGGATCTGGCCGTCACCTTCCTCGACCGCTACGGCACGGAGGTCGGGCGGCGCGGCATCAAGCACGACGACTCGCTGAAGCTCGACGACTTTCCCGACATCATGATCAAGGCGCTGGTCTCCACGGAGGACCGGCGCTTCTACGAGCACTGGGGCATCGACCCGATCGGCACGCTGCGGGCGCTGGTGAACAACTCCCGCGGCGGCAACGGCACGCAGGGCGGGTCCTCGATCACCCAGCAGCTCGCCAAGAACCTGTTCCTGACGAACGAGCGCTCCCTGGAGCGGAAGGTCAACGAGGCGTTCCTGGCCCTGTGGCTCGAGAGCCATCTCACCAAGAACGAGATCCTGAAGCTCTACCTCGACCGCGCCTACATGGGCGGCGGCACCTTCGGCGCGGTGGCGGCGGCGGACTACTATTTCGGCAAGCCGCTCAAGGACATCAGTCTCGCCGAGGCCGCCATGCTGGCGGGCCTGTTCAAGGCGCCGACCAAGTACGCCCCGCACGTCAACCTGCCGGCGGCGCGCGCGCGGGCGGCGGACGTGCTGCACAACATGGTGGAGGCGGGCTTCGTCACCGAGGGCCAGATCCAGACGGCGCTCCGCAACCCGGCGACGCCGGTGACGCGCACCCGCGACATCACCGCCGACTACTACCTCGACTGGGCCTTCGGCGAGATCAGGGCGATGGCCGACGCAGGCAAGCTGCGCAACGACCGCGTGCTGACCGTGAAGACGCCGCTGGACCTCGCGATCCAGAAGCGGGCCGACGAGGCGGTGGCCGACATCCTGCGCAAATCCGGCGACGCCTACGACGTGGACGAGGCCGCCATGGTGATCCTCGATCCCGACGGGGCGCTGCGCGCCATGGTGGGCGGCGCGGATTACGGCGAGAGCCAGTTCAATCGCGCCACCGACGCGCTGCGCCAGCCCGGCTCCTCGTTCAAGCCCTACGTCTACTCGGCCGCGCTCGCCTCCGGGCTGTTCAAGCCCGACACGACTGTGGTCGACAGCCCCGTCTGCATCGGCAACTGGTGCCCGCAGAATTACGGCCGCTCCTATGCCGGCCGGGTTCCGATGTGGCTCGCGGTGGCGAAGTCGATCAACACGATCCCGATCAAGATCTCCATCGCCCTCGGCAAGGCGATGGGCATCAGCCACGAGGCCAAGGCCGCCAAGGCGGGCCGCGCGAAGATCACGGAACTCGCCCACAAGATGGGCATCACCTCGAACCTGATCGACACGGTCTCGATGCCGATCGGCTCGGACGAGGTGACGGTCATCGACCAGGCGGCGGGCTACGCGGTGTTCGCCAACGGCGGCTTCCGCGCCAAGCCCTACGCGGCCATCGAGGTGAAGAACTCGTCCGGCGAGGTGATCTACCGCCACGCCGACGAGGCGCCCGAGCGGGTGCTCTCGCCCCAGGTCGTGGCGGACATGAACTTCATGCTCAACAAGGTGGTCGAGGAGGGCACCGGCAAGCGGGCGCAGCTCGAGGGCGTGAAGGTGGCCGGCAAGTCCGGCACGACGAACGCCTACCGGGACGCGTGGTTCGTCGGCTACACCGGCAATTACGTCGGCGCCGTCTGGTTCGGCAACGACGACCACACCTCGACCAACAAGCTCACCGGCGGCTCCCTCCCGGCCCAGCTCTGGCACGACGTCATGGAGCCGGCCCACCAGGGCATCGAGATCAAGGGCCTGCCCGGCCTGAAGGAGAGCCCGCGCGCCGCCCAGCAGCAGGCCTCCGGCGGCCCGACCGCGCCGACCGATCCCAATGCCAGCGCCTACGGCAAGCTCTCGCGCCGCTCCTTCGAGGTGATCAGCGGCCTGAACGGCCTGTTCCGCACCGTCGAGCGCGCGCCCGGCTCGGCCGCGGACGCGCCTGCCGGCGCCGGAAACGCGCCGAGGACCGGCCGGAAGCCCGGCGACCGGGCGGCGGTGCCGCCGTCGGGTCAGCTGCGCGAGGTCGCCGAGGGCGCCCGCCCGGTCGGCGGCTTCACCGAGGTGCGGTGAGCGCATGAAGCTCACGATCCCCGAGGCGCTCGGACGGACCTCCGTGTTCGCCGGCGCCCCACGCAACGGCGCTGCGCGCTTCGTCCTGCGCCTCTGGCGCAAGAGCTCGATCGCCGGCCTCGCCGCCTACACCCTGGCGCTGGGCGCCGTCCTGGGACTCGCCAGCGCCGACTGGGCCACGAGCGGCGGCTACCCGTTCGGCGGCGTGCAGGTCGGCGCCTGGACCGCGTGGCCGCGGGCCGGCGCGGCGAATGCCGATCCCTACACCCGTGCCGTCAACGCGCGCCGCGGCGAGATCCCCCTCGCGGTCGGCGAGGGCCTGCTTCTGACCGCGGCGGTCGACGATTCCGGGCAGGCGCTCGACGCGACCTGCACGTACCGGATCGGCGGCGCGACGCCGCCCGCCCGCGCCTGGACCGTCACGGTCGCCGGGCGCGGCGCGCGCGAACCCGGCCGCGCGCCCCTGCGCGAGGGCTTCACCTCCACGGAGGTGCTGCGCACGGCCGACGGGCGCTTCACGATCACGCTCGCGCCGCATGTCCAGCCGGGCAACTGGCTCCCGAGTCCGCGGGCGAGCGGGCCGGTCCGCCTCGCCCTGCGCCTGTACGACACGCCGGTCGCCGCCAGCGTCGGGTCCCTCGACCGGAGTTCCGTGCCGGCCATCACCCGCGTGGGGTGCGCCCCGTGAGCCTGCGCTTCGTCTACGCCACGCTGATCGGCCTCGTGCTCGCCGGGATCGTCCACATCGCGGCGGTCCTGGCGATCCCCGCCCTGTCGGAGGCCGACGCGGTCTCGCGCGCCCGCACCAGCGAGAACCTGGACCATCCGCAATCGATCTACGCGGTCGCGACCGGCGACGACCCCTCCCCGCCCGAGGCGTGGCTTCCGATCCCGGATCCGGCGGTCGCCGTGGGCGTCTGCGCCTACAACCTCGCGGACGGACCCATGCGCGTCTCGGCCCGCACCGGACCGCTGTCGCTCTCGCTCGCCGCGCATGCCCGCCGCGGGGCGTTCTACGCGGTGACCGATCAGGCCGCGGTCCGCGGCGCCCTGGATCTCGTGATCCTGACCCGGGCGCAGTACGACGAGGCGCTGGCCGACGACGACGAGAACGATCCGAGCCGCGACGTGCGCATCGTCGCGCCCGACGCACGCGGCTTCGTGGTGGTGCGGGTGATCGCCGGTCTCCCGAGCCAGAGGCCCGCCGCCAACGCCGCCGTCCAAGCCGTCTCCTGCACCACCGACACGCCGACGGACGATGCGTCCGCGGGCAAGGACGCGCCCGGCAAGGACGCGTCCGGCAAGGGAGCGGGACGCTGAGCGAGGGCGCCGCACGGGTCCGCGGCGCCGGTCGGCCGGTGCCGAGCCCCCGCGGCCCCGCGTTCTCCCGGGTGGCGGCGCCGGCCCCGCCGACGCGATGACCGCAGCCGCCGCGACGATGCCGTCCTCGGTCGCCGGGATCACGCGATCCGCCCTCGATCTGATCGGCAACACGCCGCTCCTCGCCCTCAACCGCGCCCATCCCGGTCCGGGCCGCATCCTCGCGAAGGCCGAGTTCATGCAGCCCGGCGGCAGCGTCAAGGACCGCGCCGCCCGCGCCATCCTGCTGGCCGCGCGCGCGGACGGCCGCCTCGCCGCGGGGGCGCCCGTCGTGGAGATGACCAGCGGCAACATGGGGGCTGGCCTCGCGGTGGCTTGCGCGGCCCTGGGGCACCCGCTCGTGGTCACGATGTCGGCCGGCAACAGTCTGCAGCGCGTGCGGATGCTCGAGGCGCTCGGGGCGGAGGTCGTGCGGGTGCCGCAGGTTGACGGCGTCCCGGGTCAGGTCACCGGCGCCGACGTGCGGGCGGCCGCAGACGCGGCGGAGCGCGTCGCGACCGAGCGGGGCGGCTTCTACGTCGACCAGTTCCACGCGCCGGAGGGTCTGCGCGCGCATCGCGAGACGACCGGACCGGAGATCTGGGCGCAAGCGTCCGGCCGGGTCGATGCCTGGGTGGCGGCCGTGGGCACGGGCGCGACCTTCCTCGGCGTGGCCGCGGCCCTGCGCGCGCGCAACCCGTCCCTGATCTGCGCCGCGGTCGAGCCGGCGGGCTGTCAGCCCCTCGGCGGATCGCCGGTCACGAAGCACCGGCACCTGATCCAGGGCACCGGCTACGGCAGCGTCCCGCCGCACTGGACGGCCGGCCTGATGGACCTGTCCATCCCGGTGACCGACGCGGCGGCCGAGGAGTGGCGGCGGGCCCTGGCGACGCGGGAGGGCCTGCATGTCGGCTACTCGGCGGCGGCCAACGTCGCGGCGACGGTCGCGCTGCTGTCGTCCGGGCGTCTCCCCCGCGACGCGACCGCCGTCACCGTCCTCTGCGACACCGGGCTGAAGTACTAGATCCGGCGGAGTCCGGCCTCCAGCCATCCGCGCGGCACGACCTTCATCCCGGGGCGGCCTTCAGCGCTCAGTATTTGACCACCAGCGGTTCCGCCTGCGCGACCGGCGGCGGGGGCGGCAGCGGAGCCGGCCCGAGGCCGCACCGGGCCGCGGCGTCCGGTGGCAGGAGCGGGTCGAGCAGGTTGCGGCGCGCGGCCAGCATCAGGATGGACCGCTCGGCCGAGACCGATTCCGGGGCCGGCGCGGCCGCGAACAGGTGCTCCAGCGCGAACCGGTAGCGGGCGAGCCGCAGGCCGGCCTCGAAGCGCACCCAGGCGATCAGACAGCGATTCTCGGCGACCCGCTGGACGGCATCCCGCACGGCGGCGTCGTCGAGGGTCTTGGCGAAGGGCAGGCTGCGCAGGCGAGCGGCATCCGCGTCGATGACGCGGGCGGCCAGCGCCACGAAGAGCGGGATCAGCCGGGCGTCGGCGGTCGCGTCGTCGCTGAGCTTCCGGTAGCGGGAGACCGGGGAGCGGGACGGCTCCGCCGTCAGGGCCTCGTAGTAGGCGCCGACTTCCTCGTAGCGCCACGTCGGCGGGAGCGCGTGGGCGCTGGCGAGGCCGAACACCGTGTCCTGGAAGGCCGTGAAGTTGCTGGCGGGCGCGACGAACCGCCACGCGCGGTCGCGCAGGGTCAGCTCGTCGTCG
The DNA here is from genome assembly GCF_053346095.1 of Methylobacterium sp. A52T. NCBI lineage: Bacteria > Pseudomonadati > Pseudomonadota > Alphaproteobacteria > Hyphomicrobiales > Methylobacteriaceae > Methylobacterium > Methylobacterium sp. A52T. The sequence goes on from NZ_JBKFBI010000073.1 coordinate 12,328, forward strand.
GTGAGGCCGGAATCGAGGAGGCGCCCGCGATCCCGGGTGCTGAAGCTGCCCGTCGTGTCGATGAGCCCGTTCCAGACCCCCGTGCGCGGCCGGCCGAAATCGCCGCTCTGGGTGCAGGCCGCGAGCAGGGCCAACGCGGCGCCGGCAGGGGCGAGGCGCAGCGCGGTGCGCGCGCGGTCGGGCTGCCGGCGATCCGGGGCTGACATGGGAGAACCGTCGGTGGTGTCGCGCGGCCGGGGTGACATGCGCGGGGACGTCCTCAGGACGCGAGGCGCTCGTAGCGCACGCCGAGGAACAGGAGGATCTCGCCGCGCCGCTCGCCGGAGCGCGGGATCCGGCAGGTCCGCCGCGCCTCCGCGCCCGGGAACGGGATCAGGGTGGCGGACGGGGTATGGGCAGCGCGGCGCACCGGATCGGCGGCGGGCGTCGGCGAACGGGCTTCGCCGGTCTCCAGCGGCTTGATAAGGGTCATGGTCTCCGGCTCCTGTCGGCGGTCCGAGCATCTGGCCCGGGCCCTTCGGAGGGCGTCGGCAAGGGCTACCGAAACAATCCAGCACGACGTGGTTAACGGAGTCTTTCCGGGCTCCGGGCGGGAATCGCGGTGCCGGCGGGAGTTGGCGCGTGAATTGCGTGGGTGCTCGCGCCCATGGCGGGCGTTTCCTCCCTTCGACTTGAGGCCCTGTCCGATCCGGACGGGGCCTTCTTATGTGCGGACGGCCCCGCCGGGCGGTGGCGCCGTGCGACCCGCGCGCCACACCGCGACGAAGCGTGGCCGCGACGTTGCCGCGCGGAACCCGTCGGGACCCTCGGCGCTTGCCTACCGCCCGGCCCGACCGATATGCCGGGCACGGGCGATCGCGGGACCGCCGTGTCGGCTCTCCGCCCGATCGAGATTGAGGACACCGCTGAATGCGACTGGTTCCGGAACGATCCCTGCGCGCCTTCCGCCGCCGCGGCGTGGCTACTGCGGCGCTGGCGCTGTTCGCGCTGACCGCCGGCCCCGCCTACGCCCAGCGGGAGGATCAGGGCCTGCAGCTCGGCTGCGCGAACGACTATTTCCGCCTCTGCGCGGGCGTCGATCCGAACAGCCAGGACGCGGATCGCTGCATGATGCGCAACCGCAAGCGCCTGTCTCCGGAATGCCGGGCGGCGATCGGCGACTACGATAAGCGCACGGGCAGCAAGTCCCTGTCCGACGATTGAGACGGGACCCGGTCGAGTTGCCCGCCGTTGGCGAGGGGCGTTTGGTATGAGCCTGACCGTCGCGGTCCAGATGGACCCGATCCAGAATATCCGGATCGCGGGTGACACCACCTTCGCCCTGCTGCTGGAGGCCCAGCGGCGGGGGCACGCGCTCGTCTACTACACGCCCGACCGGCTCTCGATGCAGGGCCGGCGCGTGACGGCCCGCGTCGAGCGGCTGAGAGTGCAGGACGTCGAGGGCGCGCACTTCACCCTGGCGCCGCCGGAGCGGATCGACCTCGCCGAGGCGGACGTGGTGCTGATGCGCCAGGACCCGCCCTTCGACATGGCCTACATCACGGCCACCCACATGCTCGAGCGGATCCATCCGGGGACCCTCGTGGTCAACGATCCCTTCGAGGTGCGCAACGCGCCCGAGAAGCTGTTCGTCCTCGACTTCCCCGAGCTGATGCCGCCGACGCTGATCAGCCGCGACAAGGCGGAGATCGAGGCCTTCCGGCTGGAGCACGGGACCGTGGCGATGAAGCCGCTGCACGGGCACGGCGGCGCGGCCGTGTTCAAGGTCACCGAGAAGGACCCGAATTTCGGCTCGATGTTCGACCTGTTCGCCACGACCTTCCGGGAGGCCTGGGTCGTGCAGCGCTACCTCGACCGGGTCACCGAGGGCGACAAGCGCATCATCCTGGTCGACGGCGTCCCGATGGGGGCGGTCAACCGCGTCCCGGCCGCGAACGACATCCGCTCCAACATGGTGCGCGGCGGCGCCGCTTCCGCCTCCGAGCTGACCGACCGCGAGCGCGAGATCTGCGCCACGATCGGCCCGGAACTGGCGCGGCGGGGCCTGATCCTGGTGGGCATCGACGTGATCGACGGGCACCTCACCGAGATCAACGTCACCTCCCCCACCGGCATCCGGGCGATCCAGCGGCTCGGGGGCCCCGACCTGTCGGTCGCCGTCTGGGACGCGATCGAGGCCCGGATCGCGGCGCGCAAGGGCGTCTGACGGGGCGCGCTCAGGTCTCCGCGCGCGGGGTCGCGCTGAGCTCGGCCCAGTCGAATTCCTCTTCCAGCAGGTAGTAGGCGTCGTCGCCGATCCGCCCCTGGCGGCGCAGGGCGAGCACCGCGTCGCGGGCGGCCTCGACGGCGCGCCGCCGCGCGGCATCCGCCGGCAGGCTCTCCGGCGCCAGACCCTCGTCGTGCGCCTCGGCCTCCGCGAGGGCCGCGCGGAACTCGGCGCGCAGGGCGTCGGTCGCCGGCTCGTTCTCGGCGTCGGCGAGGCTCTCCAGGGCGGCCTCGTAGGCCGCCGCGCGGGCCCATCCGGTCTCGCGGCCCACCGGATCGTCGTCCTCCAGCCGCAGACGGGCGAGCAGCGGCCGCAGGGTCAGGCCCTGGACGATCAGGGTGCCGAGCACCGTGACGAAGGCAGTGACCACCACGAGATCCCGGTGCGGGAACTCGGCGGGCAGCGCCAGGGCGGCCGCCACGGTGACGATCCCGCGCATGCCCGCCCAGGACAGGGCGATCCCCGGGCCCAGCCGCGCCGGGGCGCCGGCCTGCCGGAGGCCGAACCCGCGGATCCCGGTGGTCGGCATCACCCAGGCGAGGCGGGTCAGCACCACGGTGGCGAAGGTCGCGCCCGCGAGGATCAGCGCCTGCCACGCGTCCGCGCCGCTCAACCGGTCCCGGATCGGGTCGATCTGGATGCCGATCAGCACGAAGGCCAGGACGTTGAGCACGAACACCGCCGTGTCCCAGACCGCGTAGGAGATCACCCGGGCGCGGGGCGCGGTGACGCCGGGTGCCCGGCGGGCGACCGTCACCGCGAAGGTCACGATGGTCAGGACCCCCGACAGCTCCAGCCGCTCGGCGGCGAGCCAGATCCCGAAGGCGGCGACGAACTGGAGCACGATCGCGCTCGCCGGATCGGTCACGCGCCGGGTCACGGCCACGAACAGCAGGCCGAGGCAGGGGCCGACGACGAGGCTCGCGACCACGCCCAGGAGGAAGGCCGGCGCCACCTCCGCCGGGTGGAAGGTGCCGGCCATCGCGGCCGTCACGCCGAGCCGGTAGATCAACAGCGAGGCCGCGTCGTTGAGCAGGCTCTCGCCGCGCAGGATCGTGGCGAGCCGGTGCGGCATCGGCGCGTGCTTGAGCACGGCCAGAGCCGCCACAGCGTCGGGCGGCGCGACCACGGCGCCGAGCACGATGCAGGCGGAGAGCGGCATGTCCGGCACGACGAGCCGCGCCACGACCGCGACCGCGACGGTCGTCACCGCCACGGCCCCGACCGCGAGCCCGAGCACCGCGCGCCAGTTCTCCTTCAGGTCCCGCACCGAGGCATCGAACCCGGCATCGAGCAGGACCGGGGCCAGGAACAGGGCGAGCGCCAGTTCGGGATCGAGCCGCAGGTTCGGGACGCCGGGCACGAAGGCGAGGCCGACGCCGCCCAGCGCCAGGAAGGCGGGATACGGCGCACCGAGCCGGCGCGCGACGCCGGCCAGGAGGACGGCGCCGAACAGGACGCCGACGACCCACTCGAAAATCAACATGCTGCTGAAAGAGGCGGAGGCCCGGGAGCGTTCCGGGTGCCGCGGTCGCAGGCCGGCTCAGTACTGCACGGTCGCGCGCAGGCCGAACACCGCCGCGTTGCGCAGCCGGCGCCCGTCCGGACCGGCGATGCCGGCGCCGGGCCGGATGACGTACTGCGCGTCGGGCTGCACCGTGAAGCCCGGCACGACCACCGCCTAATAGGTCGCCTCGATCACCGCCTCGGCGCGGCGGCGCGGCATCGGCATCCCGGTGTAGAGGATCGTGTCCCGGTCGGCCCGCTGGGCGTCGTCGCCGATGCGGGCGTACGCGAAGCTGAGGCCGATCGTGTCGTCGTCGCGCCCCTCGAACAGGCCCTTGTAGGCGAGGCCGGTATCCACGTAGGCGTCGATCAGGCTCGAACGCGTGGGCGACCACGCCGCGCGCACGAAGAAGCCCAGGCCCTCGTCGTCCTTGCCGGATTCCCGGTAGAGGGTCTGATCGTAGATCGCGTAGAGGCCGGCATTGCCGCGCACCGGCCGGCCGATCCCGGTGGCGTTCGGGTCGGCCAGCGGCACGCCGGTGATGTCGAAGCGCAGGCTGTCGAACCGGCCGAAATGCTGCCAGCCGCCGAGGGTGATGTCGCCGGGCAATCCCCGGGCGCCGGGCGCGATGTTGTACGCGTAGGTGGCCTCGGCGATGATCAGGGCCGGATCGCGCAGGCGGAAATTCGTGCCCGTCCGGTCGAGGCGCTGCGCCTCCGGATCCCGACCGGGGCGGTTCGCGCCGGCCGGATCGCCGTCGTAGAGGCCGACCTGCAGGGAGAAGCCGTTGCCCGGCACGTACTTGGCCCGGATCGCCGGCGCCGCGAGCGGGTAGGCCGGGCCGCCGCTCGGCAGGTCGAGCCCGGTGATGGCCGGCCAGCCGAAGGTCGAGTTCACGAACAGGGTCGCGGTCTGGCTGACGAAGAACTCGGTATCGGCGGCCTGCTGGCCGATCCGGATCCCGAGCTGGCCGTCCATCAGGCTCTGGTCAAGCCAGAGCACGTAGAGCCGCGTGGACGGCAGCGCCTCGATGACGCTCGTCGTGAGCAGGTTGCCGACGTAGTAACGCGACAGGCCGGTGCCGTGGATGAAGTAGGCGTTGGCGTGGACCGTCGCGCCCTGCCAGCCCGCGAGCCGGTCGAGGTCGAGGTTGAGGCGCAGGTTGAGGCGGTCCTCGACGATCGCGCCCTGACGCAGGCCGCCGACCGGGTTGCCGAGCACGTCGACGATGTAGGTCAGGCTGTACTCGATGCCCTGCTCCTTCAGGACCGGGCGAACCCCCAGCGGATCGCCGAGCGGGCCGAGAGAGGGCTCGACCGAGCGGACGTAGCCGCCGGAGGCCTGGCTGGTGGTCTCCGGCTGGGAGACCGAGACGCGCGGATCGGCGCCCGCGCCCTCGAAGACCGAGGGTACGTGCTGCTGGGCCGCGGCGGGCACGGCCGACAGGGCCAGGGCAAACGAGGCTATGAGCGTCCGGACCATGGCCCGCTAGTCGGCGACAGTACAGGCCGCAGAATAGCACGGCGTGCTGGTCGAACACGCTCGACCTTTGCAGGAGCCGCGCGCTCGCCTAACCCTGCGGCCGGTACACCACAGGACCGTCGATGCCCGAGACCCCCGTCTTCACGTCCGCCGCCGTCGCCGCGCCCCACAGCCTCGCCGCCCAGGCCGGCCAGACCGTCCTGGCGCAGGGCGGCAACGCCATCGAGGCGATGGTGGCGATGGCCGCCTCCATCGCGGTGGTCTACCCGCACATGAACGGCATCGGCGGCGACGGTTTCTGGCTCGTGCGCGAGCGCGGCGGGCGGGTGCGCGGCATCGAGGCCTGCGGTCCGGCCGGGCGCCTCGCCACGATCCCGCGCTACCGCGAGAAGGGCTACGACGCGATCCCCGCCCGCGGCCCCGACGCGATGGTGACGGTCGCGGGCGCGGTGGGCGGCTGGCGCCTCGCCCTCGAGCTGGCGCGGGCGCTGGGCGGCCGCCTCCCGCTGGAGACCCTGCTGGCCGACGCGATCGCGCAGGCGCGGGCCGGCGTGCCCGTCTCCCCGTCGGAGGCGCGCTACGTGCCCCAGGAACTCGACACGCTCCACGACGCCCCGAACTTCGCGCGGACGTTTCTGAAGGAGGGCAAGCCGTTCCCGGCCGGCGAGACCCGGAGCCTCCCGCTGCTCGCCGCCACCCTGGAGCAGCTCGCCCATGCGGGCCTCGGCGACTTCTACCGCGGCGATATCGGCCGCGAGATCGCCGCCGACCTGGAGCGCCTCGGCGCGCCGGTCACCCGGGCGGATCTGGAATCCTTCGCGGCGGTCGAGCGGGCGCCCCTGTCGATCCGCCGCCGCGACGCGACGCTCTACAATTTCCCGCCGCCGACCCAGGGGCTCGCGGCGCTCCTGATCCTCGGGATCTTCGACCGTCTCAACATCGCCGAGCCCGAGACCACTGCCCATTACCACGGGCTGATCGAGGCGACGAAGCGGGCCTTCGCGATCCGCGACCGGGTCATCACCGATTTCGCCCGCCTGCGGCACGACCCCGCCACCTTCCTGACCCCGGACCGGCTCGCCCGCGAGGCCGCGCTCGTCGACATGGGCCGCGCCGCCCGGGTGCCCCTGCCCGATCCCGGTCACGGCGACACGGTCTGGATGGGCGTGATCGACAAGGACGGCCTCGCCGTCTCCTACATCCAGTCGGTCTACTGGGAGTACGGCTCCGGGACGGTCCTGCCCGCCACCGGCATCTGCTGGCAGAACCGGGGCATGTCGTTCTCCCTCGACCCGAAGGCCGTGAATCCCCTGGAGCCGGGGCGGCGTCCGTTCCACACCCTGATCCCGGCGCTCGCTGCCTTCGACGACGGGCGGGTGATGAGCTACGGCAGCATGGGCGGCGACGGGCAGCCGCAGTTCCAGGCCCAGATCTTCACCCGCTACGCCGATTACGGGATGTCGGTGGCGGACGCGGTCGACGCCCCGCGCCTGCTCTACGGGCGCACGTGGGGCGCGCCCTCCCTCAGCGTGAAGGTGGAGGACCGGTTCGATCCGGCCCGCATCGCGGCCCTCGGCCGGCTCGGCCACGAGATCGAGGAGCTCGGCGGCTCGTACATCGACTCGCTCGGCCATGCCGGCATGCTGGTCCGCCATCCCCGGAACGGGCGGATCGAGGCAACCCACGACCCGCGCTCGGACGGCGGCGCCCTGGGGCTCTGATACCGTTTCCCATCGACCGCTTCGGCGGCTGTCGCGCCCTTCGTCATCACGTGCGCAGCGCAGCGACCCAGGGCAGCGGGACGTCCGGGATCGTGGCGCTGGCCGGATCGCTTCGCTCCGCTCGCGAAGACGGTGAGATCGAGCAGCGGCGCGGAACCTATCCCGCCTGGACGAGCCAGCAGGCGGCGCGCAGGCGCACGGCGCCGCCCGCCGCGTGCCGCCGGAGGGCCTCCGCCACGGCCGCCTCGGCGCGCGTCCGGAGATCCGGCGCGGCCTCGCGGACGAGATGGGAGCTCGGCCCGAGGTTCAGGGCGACGTGGGTGGCCGCCGCGACCGCCGCCGCGTCGGTCTCGCCCTGCCCGAGGACGATGTCCCGGTCGAGGGCATCGCAGGTCACGGCGTCGAACCCGGTCCCGCGCAGGAGCGCGACGAGCGGGTCGGCGTCGGCGAAGCGGAACGGACCCGGCGTGTCGGGCTGCGGCGGCGGCGGCACCTCCGGCAGGAGCGGCAGCACCGCGTCGCGCGGCACGCCCACCCACGGGTTCTCGCCGAGGGGCCGCCAGCACAGGAAGGTCATCCGGCCGCCCGGCCGGAGCATCCGGCGCACGTTGGCGAAGGCGCGGGCTGAATCCGCGAAGAACATCACGCCGAACCGCGACACGCCGTGGTCGAATCGTCCGAGATCGGCCGTCTCGACATCGGCCTCGACGAACCGGATCGACGCGCTCCCGGGCGGCTCCGCCTCGGCGCGATCTCGCCCCACGGCGAGGAGCGGCGCCGAGATGTCGGCGCCCGTCACGCTCCCGCCGGGCCCGACCCGGCGCGCGGCCTGCAGGGTCGTGGCGCCCGCGCCGCAGCCGATGTCGAGCACCGCCTCGCCCGGGGCGAGCCCCGCGCGGGCGAAGAGCGCCTCCGTCAGCGGGACGAACATCGCGTCGAGGACGGCCTGATTGCGCGCCCAGCGCGCCCCGACCTCGCCGTTCCAGTACTCGGCCTGGGTGATGCCGCCCGCCATGGTGCGCCCCGTCAGGCCGTCGTCGCGGCGACCGACAGGTCCGGCTTGTGGTTGAGAGTCTGGAAGACCACGCAGTAGCGCTCGGTCAGCTTCAGGAGCTGCGCGAGCTTGTCCTCCGGCGCGTCGGTGTCGAGTTCGAAGAACAGGCGGATGTTGCGGAAGCCCACCGGCGCCTCCTTGTCGACCCCGAGGGTGCCGCGGAAGTCGAGGTCGCCCTCGGCGCTGACCGTGCCGGCGCGCAGCGGGATCTCCAGGGCGGTCGCCACCGCCTTGAGCGTCACGCCCGCGCAGGCGACCAGCGCCTCCAGCAGCATGTCGCCCGAGCACAGCTCCGCGCCCGAGCCGCCCGTGGCCGGATGCAGCCCGGCCTCCGCGATGGCGCGGCCCGTCTCGACCTTGCAGGCGATCTTGGTGTCGTCCAGCGTGCCCCTGGCCTTCAAGGTGATGACCGCCGCGTGCGGCGCGGTGCGGTACTTGTCCTTGATCGGAGCCTGGAGGGTTCGCAGCGCGGTGGCGTCCATGGCGTCGTCCTCTCGATGATGTCGCCCGACCTCGGGCGGCCGGATCGGGTTCTCGATGCGCGAAACGCCTTAGCAGGTTGTCGCGACGCCCTCACCGTCTTTGCGAGCGCAGCGAAGCAATCCAGCGTGGCGCCACGATCCCAGGGGTCGTGCCGCCCTGCCTAGCTTCGCTGCGCTCGCAGAGACGAACGGTGTCCGCAGCCGCGTGTTGGGCCCGCAGATATGAGAATCGGCGCGATCACCGAGAAGCGCCCGCGCTCAACCGATCAGGGCGGCCACGGCCTCCGCGAGGGCGTCGACCTGGGCCTCGGCGTGGGCGGCCGAGAAGGCGACCCGCAGCCGCGCGGTGCCGGCCGGCACGGTCGGCGGGCGGATCGCCACCACGAGGTAGCCCTGCGCCTCCAGGGTGGCCGAGATGTCGAGCGCCGCCTGCGCCTCGCCGACCAGGACCGGCACGACCGCGCTCTCGGCCTCCGGCAGGCCCAGGCGGGCGGTGAAGCGCCGGGCGAGGGCGAGCGGGCGGGCCCGGCGCTCGGGCTCCGCTTCGAGAACTGCCAGGGCCTCCAGGGCGGCGGCGGCCGAGGCCGGCGGCAGGCCGGTCGTGTAGACGAAGCTGCGGGCGCGGCTCGTCATCAGGTCGATGACCGGGCGCGACGCGCAGAGATAGCCGCCGTACGAGCCGAGCGCCTTCGACAGGGTGCCCATCTCCAGGGGCGCCCGCGGTCCGTCCTCGACCACGCCGATGCCGTGGGCGTCGTCCACCAGCGTCCAGGCGTCGAAGGATTCGGCGATGCCCAGGATGTCGCCGAGGGGCGCCCGGTCGCCGTCCATGCTGAACACGCGCTCGGTCAGCACGAGGGCGCGCCCGTGCTGGGACCGGTGCTCGGCGAGCCGCGCCGCGAGGTCGTTGGGATCGTTGTGGCGGAAAGTCAGGACCCGCGCGCCCGAGAGCCGCGCGCCCGCCCACATGCAGGCGTGGGACAGCTCGTCGAGCAGGACGAGGTCGCCCCGCCCGGCGAGCGCCGGGGTGATGCCGAGATTGGCGAGGTAGCCGCTGCCGAAGACCAGGGCGGCCTCCATGCCCTTGTGGCGCGCGAGGCCGGCTTCCAGGGCGCCGAGATAGGGATGGTCGCCGGTCACGAGCCGCGACCCGCCCGCCCCCGCGCCGTGGCTCGCGACCGCGGCCTGGGCCGCCGCGATCACCCGCGGGTGGTGCGAGAGGCCGAGATAGTCGTTGCACGAGAAGGAGACGAGTGCCCGTCCCCGCCGCGCCGCCGCGGCGCCGGCGCCGCGCTCCGTCGGCACCAGCTTGCGGCGCAGGCTGCCGGCCTCGAGGGCGTCGAGTTTCCCGGTGGCGAAGGCGTCGAGGCTGTCCATGGACACGGGGATGGGCGGTGCCGCGCGGACAATGTCAAGCGGCGGGTGCCGGTCCTTGACCCTCGTCCGAGGCCACATCATGCCAGGCGCATGACCCTCGCAACGCCCGCAGGCCATCTCTGGCGGCCCTACACGCAGATGCGCCGCGCGGCGCCGCCCCTGGAGGCGGTCGCGACCCAGGGCACCCGCATCCGCCTCGCCGACGGGCGCGAGCTCGTGGACGGCATCGCCTCCTGGTGGACCGCGGTGCACGGCTATAATCACCCGCACATAGCGGGCGCGGTGGCCGACCAGCTCGCGCGCATGCCCCACGTGATGTTCGGCGGCCTCACCCACGCGCCGGCGGAGGCCCTGGCCCGGCGGCTCGCCGCCCTGCTGCCGGGCGATCTCGACCACGTCTTCCTCAGCGATTCGGGCTCGGTCGCCGTGGAGGTCGCGCTCAAGATGGCGGCGCAGATGTGGATCAACCGCGGCGTGAGCGGGCGGACGAAGGTCCTCGCGTTCCGCGGCGGCTACCACGGCGACACGATGGGGGCGATGTCGGTCTGCGACCCCGAGGAGGGCATGCACCGCCGCTTCGGGGCCTACCTGCCGGGCCAGATCTTCTGCGACCTGCCGCGCAGCGGGGCCGAGACCGCGGCGCTCGACGCGGCCCTGGCGGCGCATCGCGAGACCCTGGCGGCGGTGATCGTCGAGCCGCTGGTGCAGGGGGCCGGCGGGATGCGGACCCACCCGCCGGAGGTGCTGGCGACGGTCGCCGGGCTGGCGCGCCGCCACGGGCTGCCGCTCATCGCCGACGAGATCTTCACCGGCTTCGGGCGCACCGGCAGCCTGTTCGCCTGCGAGCAGGCGGGGATCGTGCCCGACATCCTGTGCCTGTCGAAGGCGCTCACGGGCGGCACGATGGCGCTCGCCGCGACGATCGCCCGCACGGAGGTGTTCGCGGCGTTCTGGTCCGAGGATCCGGCGGCGGCGCTGATGCACGGCCCGACCTTCATGGCCAACCCCCTCGCCTGCGCGGCGGCCAATGCCAGCCTCGACCTATTCGAGACCGAGCCGCGCCTGAGCCAAGCCCGCGCCATCGCGGAGCGCCTCGCCACAGGGCTGGAACCGCTGCGGCGTGTGCGCGGCGTGGCGGATGTCCGGGTCCTCGGGGCCATCGGCGCGGTCCAGTTCGCGCGGGCGCCCGATCTGGCCGCCCTGAAGGCGGAACTTCTCGCCCGCGGCGTCTGGGTGCGGCCCTTCGGCGATATCGTCTACCTCACCCCCGCGCTCACGATCGGCGCGGCGGATCTCGATCGGCTCATCGAGGCCGTCGCCGGGGTGGTGACCGAGCTGGCGCCGGCATCGACATGACGCCCACGCGTTCCACTTTCCCGTGACGAGCCCCCGTGCCAGCCTGCAACCCGGGACCGTTTCTGCCGTTGGGCCTACGGCTGGAGATGCGTGCGGCGGCCCGCGCGGCCGGGTGCTGCCGAAGGGAGTACACAGTGGCGAGCGAGCAGACGGGTTCGAGCGGCGATCGGCCGGTAATCCTCCTCGTCGAGGACGAGGCGCTGACGATCATGGACCTCGGGGACGTGCTGGAGGAAGGCGGCTACGACACCGTCCAGTGCGCCTCGGCCGAGCGGGCGCTCAGCATCCTGCAGGCGCGCCCGGACATCTGCGGGCTGGTCACGGACGTGCAGCTCTCGGGAAAGACCGACGGCTTCGACCTCGCGAGCTCCGTGGCCGAGGCGCGGCCGCAGCTGCCGATCCTGATCGTGTCCGGGCGCGCGGCCCCGGACCCGGCCCGCATGCCCGAGCATGCCGAGTTTATCGCCCGACCCTGCACCGGCGAGGACATCCTGGACCGTCTCCAGCGTCTCATGCACTGCTGAGCGGGCCTCCGCGCCAGCCCCGTCATCGCACCGTCACCGGCCGGCGCCACAGGGACCTGGGCGGCCGCTTGATGGGGGTGGACGGTGCAGATTCAGGATTGTCCGGCGGCCGCCGGCTCTAATTCGGGCGCTCCGGTGGGCGACAAGCAGAAGCGCGATCATCAGGACGAGGCCGCGGTGCTCGGCCTCCCGTCCAAGAAGCTGAGGCCACCCGGCGTGCGCAGCGTCGGTTGGGCGCTGGTGCAGGCGGCGCGCCTGCACCGGGCACGGACCGGCGACCGTCTGGCCAAGCTCGGCCTGTTCGCCGGGCAGGAGCAGGTGGTGCAGGCGTTGGCCGCGGCCGGCACGATGACGATGGGCGATCTCGCCGCCCTGCTGCGCGTCCGGCCGCCCACCGCCTCCAAGACCGTCACGCGGCTCGCGGCCCTCGGCATCGTCGAGCGCCGGGCCGAGTCGGGTGACGGCCGCGTGGTGCGGGTCCAGCTCACGGAGGCCGGCAGGGCCAAGGCCGAGGCCATCGAGCGGATCCAGGAGGAGGTCGAGGCCGAGCTGCTCGACCACCTCGACAAGACCGATCGCCGCCGCCTCCGGAAGCTCCTGCGGAAGGCGGCCCGCGGCCTCGCGGAGGCGGCCGGCGCATCCGGCCAGACGACCGAGGCGGATGCCGAGATCGAGGCCGAGGACGAGGCGGAGGCGCTGGCGACCTGACCTTCGCCCTCAGGCCGCGCGGCGCCAGGTCGGGAACGGGTCCGGCAGGCCGCTATAGGGCGCGGGATCGAACGGCGCCCGGTCCGCACCGGTCTCGATCAGGCAGGCGTCCAGCGCTGCCGTGAGCGCCGCGGCGTCCATGCCGGTGCCGATGAAGACCAGCTCCTGGCGCCGGTCGCCCCAGACCTCGCTCCAGACGTCCTGAAGGCGCGCCTGGAACTCGGGCGCCTCCGGCCAGCGCCGCCGCGGCACGGCCGACCACCAGAACCCCATCGCCGAGACCCTGGCCACGGCGCCCGCCAGGGAGAACTCGCCGACCCAGTCCGGCCGGGTCGCGAGCCAGAAGTGGCCCTTCGCGCGGATCAGGCCCGGCCACGTGGCGTTGACGAAGGCGTTGAAGCGCTCCGGGTCGAAGGGCCGCCGGGCCCGGTAGACGAAGGAGGCGATGCCGTATTCCTCGGTCTCCGGCACGTGCGCGTGGGCGCCGTAGAGTTCCTTGAACCAGAGCGGGTGCTCCTGTGCCTTCTCCTCGTCGAACAGGCCGGTGTCGAGGATCTCGGCGAGCGGCGCCCGCCCGTGATCGGTCTCGAGGATGCGGGCATCGGCGTTCAGGCCGCGCACAACGGAGCGCACCAGCGCGAGGTGCTCGGCCGGCACGTCGCGCGCCTTGTTGATCACCACCACGTCGGCGAACTCGATCTGCTCCACGAGCAGGTCCACGAGCGTGCGCGTGTCCTCGGCGCCCGCCGTCTCGCCGCGCTCGCGCAGGAAGGCGGCCGAGCCGTAATCCTTGAGCAGGTTCACCGCGTCGACCACGGTCACCATCGTGTCGAGGCGGGCGAGATCCGAGAGCGACCGGCCGGCCTCGTCGCGGAACGAGAAGGTCGAGGCGACCGGCAGCGGCTCGGCGATGCCGGTTCCCTCGATCAGCAGGTAGTCGAACCGCCCCGTCTCCGACAGCCGCCGGACCTCGGCGAGCAGGTCGTCGCGCAGGGTGCAGCAGATGCAGCCGTTGGTCATCTCGACCAGGGTCTCCTCGGTCCGGGACAGATCGGCGCCCCCGGCCCGGACCAGATCGGCGTCGATGTTCACCTCGCTCATGTCGTTCACGATGACCGCGACGCGGCGGCCGTCGCGATTGTTGAGCACGTGATTGAGCAGGGTCGTCTTCCCGGCCCCGAGGAAGCCGGACAGGACGGTGACGGGAAGGCGGGTGTCGCGCTGGGTCATGACGCGATCGAAATGTTATAACGTTTCAAAGTCAACCCGCATCGATGGACCATGCAGAAGCGCCGCAGGAGCGGCTGTTGCAACGATGTAACGTTTCTCGGCCGTGTCCGACGGGCGCGGGATTAAGGCTTGCACCGATCCGATGGGCCGCAACAATGAAACGATATAACACTCTGTGAGTTTCGATGCCTCCCTCGCGCCGCTTCGGCTTCCTCGCCAGCACGGTCCTGTCCTCGACCGTCTGCGCCGGCCTCCTGACACCGTCCGCCGCGCGGGCGCAGCAGGCCGTCGCCCTCGACGAGATCAGCGTCACCAGCCCGAGCCCGATCCAGCCGTCGCGCGGCGCGGTCGCGGCGGATCCGGCGGTGCCGATCGGCGTCCTGCCGGTTGCGACCAACACGTTCTCTCCGGTCACCGTAGTGACCCAGGACCAGATCGCGCGCGACCAGCCCCGGACCCTGGGCGACGCCCTGTTCGACCGGCCGGGCATCTCGGGTACGACCTACGCGCCGGGGGCGGCCTCGCGGCCGATCATCCGCGGCCTCGACAATGCCCGGGTGCGGATCCAGGAGAACGGCATCGTCAATGGCGGCGTGTCCGACCTCGGCGAGGACCACGCCGTGCCGGTCAACCCGCTGGTCTCCGACCGGATCGAGGTGATCCGCGGTCCCGCGACCCTGCGCTACGGCTCGGGGGCCATCGGCGGCGTCGTCTCGGCCGACAACAACCGGGTGCCGACCTTCATCCCGGCGAACGGGGTTCAGGGCCAGGTCACCAGCGGCTTCTCCAGCGTGGATAACGGCCGGCTCGGGGCCGCCACGATGGATGCCGGCGGCGACGGCATCGCGGTCCACGCCGACGGCTTCAAGACCGCCAACGACAGCTACGCGATCCCCGGCGGGATCCAGCGCAACTCGTACAACGAATCGCAGGGCGGCGCGGTCGGCATCTCGGCGATCGGCGACCGCGGCTTCGTGGGCATCTCCTTCAGCCACTACGACGCGGTCTACGCGATCCCCGGCGGCGTCGCCGAGCAGGACCGGACCCGCCTGACCCCGAACCAGGACCGGGTCCTGTCACGGGGCGAATACCGCCCGCTCGACGGGCCCTTCGAGGTGATCCGCTACTGGGCGGGCTACTCGGTCTACCGCCACAACGAGGTCGGGATCGGCGACGACGGGATCGAGGGCGTCCAGGCGATCTTCAAGAACCGCGAGGCCGAGGGCCGCCTGGAACTCCAGCACGTCCCGGTCATCACCGAGTTCGGCAAGCTCACCGGCGCTCTGGGCTTCCAATCGGACCGGCGCGTGATCAACACGCAGCTCGAATCGTTCCTGCCGAAGACGGAGTCGCGCGCGAACGCGGTCTACCTCTTCGAGGAGCTGGAACTGCGCCCGGGCACGCGGCTGCAGGCGGCCGGGCGCTACGAGGTCGACCGGCTGTCGAGCACGGCGGCCCAGTTCCCCTCCGACTACGTGCCGGTCGACGGCCAGGAGCCGTTCCAGTACGCCCGGACCCGGCGCTTCGCCCCGAAGAGCGCCAGCATCGGCGCCCTGCAGGACCTGCCCTACGGCTTCGTGGCGAGCCTCACCGGCTCCTACGTCGAGCGCGGTCCCACGGGCTACGAGCTATTCTCGCAGGGGCCGCACGACGCCACCGCGACTTTCGAGATCGGCAACCCGAACCTCAAGAAGGAGCGCGCCCGGACCGTCGAGGCCAGCATCCGGCGGGCCGAGGGGCCCTTCCGCCTGGACGCCACCGGCTACTTCACCCGCTACACCGGCTTCATCTACCGGAACTACACGGGCCTGACCTGCGACGACGACTTCGCCTCCTGCGGCGTGGGCACCGACAACCGGCAGATCGTCTACCAGCAGCAGAACGCGACCTTCTACGGCGCCGAGATCATCGGCCAGTACGACCTCGTGCCGGTGGGCAACGGCTTCGCCGGCGTCGAGGCGCAGTTCGACTTCGTCCGCGCCCAGTTCGACAACGGCGCGAACGTGCCGCGCATCCCGCCCTACCGGCTCGGCGGCGGCGTCTACCTGCGGGCCGACGGGTGGTTCGCGCGGGTGAACCTGCTCCACGCCTTCAGCCACGACGCCACGGCGGTGTACGAGACGCCGACCCCCGGCTACGACGACCTGCGCGCCGAGCTGAGCTACACCAAGGCCGTCGATCCCGCGGTCTACGGGGCGAGCGCGATCACCCTCGGCCTCCAGGGCCGCAACCTCCTGAACGACGACATCCGCAACTCGACCTCGTTCAAGAAGGACGAGATCCTGCTGCCGGGGCGGAACGTGCGGCTGTTCCTGACGGCGCGGTTCTGAGGGCCGCTCCGGGGGCGCTGCCGACTTCGCGCGCGCGGTGAAGCGGTCCCGGGTGGCGCCGCCTCTCGCGGCGTAGCGCTGCCCTGGGTCACTTCGCTGCGCTCGCGATGACGATGAAGGCGATGAGAATGTGATCGGCCGCGGCGGCCGCCGAGATCCCTATGCCGGCCCCGATGACGACAGATTGCGGCGCATCCTGCGCCAGCCCGCGACGATCCCCGTGACGGCGATGCCGGCCGCCAGGAGGTTCAGGATCCACTGGGCCGCGTCGTGGAGCGGGCGGCTGCCGGTGAGCCCGGGCAGGTCGAGGCGGTGCGCCGCGTCGAACAGCCATCGGTTGATCCGGCCCGAGCGGTCCAGGCGCTGGAGGATGGTCCCGTCCCGAGGATCGACGTGGAGCCAGGTGGCGTCCGGGTCGCCGAACCGCAGGCGCAGCACCGGGAGCGGCCGCGGATCGGAGCCGTGCGGGTACCAGTAGAGGTCGTAGGCGGTCATCTCCGCGACCGCCCGCAGGCCGCCGGGCAGCGCCGGGCCGGCGGCCCGCGCGATCGCGGCCGCGTCGAGCGCCGCGCCGTCATCCG
>NZ_JBKFBI010000074.1:0-28412 GCF_053346095.1 Methylobacterium sp. A52T
GCGACGGCCCACCCGCGTCGGCCGCGGCGCCCGGCGTCGCGCTGTCCCGCTCGCCGCGGGGCAGCACCAGCCGGAACCAGAAGGTCGAGCCCGCCCCCTCGCGGCTCTCGACCCCGATCTCGCCGCCCATCAGCGACACGAGGTGCCGGGAGATCGCGAGGCCGAGGCCGGTGCCGCCGAAGCGCCGGCTGATCGAGCCGTCGACCTGGCTGAACCGCTTGAACAGTCGGTCCTGCTGCGCCGGCGCGATGCCGATGCCGGTATCGACCACGGAGAACCGAACCGCGTCGCCGGGGCGCCCGTCGGGGGCGACGCCGTCGCCCTCCCGCTCCGCGGTCACCGTGACCGAGCCCTCGGGCGTGAACTTCACGGCGTTGTTCAGCAGGTTGAGCAGGACCTGTCGCAGGCGCCCGGCATCGCCGACCACGAAGGTCGGCAGGGCCGGGTCGATCCGGGCCTCGATGGCGAGGCCGCTGCGGAGCGCGCTGCCCCGCACGATCGAGACCGTGCTGTCGACGGTCGAGGCCAGCGGGAAGGTGACCGGATCGAGGGTCAGCTCGCCGGCCTCGATCTTCGAGAAGTCGAGGATGTCGTTGACGACCGTGAGCAGGGCCGCGCCGGAACTCTGGATCAGCTCCAGGCGCCGCCGGTCCTCGTTCTGGATCGCGTCGCCGTCGAGGAGCAGCTCGGCGTAGCCCAGGATGCCGTTCAGCGGGGTGCGGATCTCGTGGCTCATGGCGGCCAGGAACTCGCTCTTGGCCGCGCTCGCCCGCTCCGCCTCGGTGCGGGCCGCCTCGGCGTCGCGCGTGGCGGTGCGCAGGGCCGCCTCGACCGCCTTGCGCTCGGTGATGTCGAGGTGGAGGCCGACCATCCGCTGGGGCTGCCCGTCGGTGCCGCCGAGCGTCCGGCCCCGCGCGTAGAGCCAGCGCGCGCCGACCCGGAACTCGGCCGCGTAGGGGGTGCCGGACTCGACCGCCCGCCGGATCTCGTTCCAGACATCGGAGACGTCGTCCGGATCGATCAGCGCCGTCCACGCGGAGGCCGAGATCGTGTGGGCGCCGCCGGTCTCCGGCAGGCCGTGCATCCGCGCGCTCTCCGGGCCGAGGACGGCGAGCCCCGTGCGCATGTCCCAGTCCCAGGTGCCGGCCTCCGCGGCGTCGAGGGCGATGTCGAGCAGGCCGCTCGCCTCCTCGACGGCGAGCCGCGCCGTGACGATGTCGTCGACGTCGAGGGCGGTCCCGAGCCACTCCGCCACCGCGCCGTCCGCCGGGTCGAGGCGGATCGGGATCAGCGAGAGCTTGTGCCACCGGTAGACGCCGTCCTGGCGCCGGATCCGCCACTGGCCGCTGTAGCCCGTGCCGGTCTCGACCGCCCGGATCCAGGCCGCCTCCATGGCGGCGGCATCCTCGGGGTGGTTCCGGACGAGGCGCTCCGCGCGCTCGGGCCCGATCGGCCCGTAATAGGACTGGAACTGCGCGTTGGCGTAGGTCGCCTGACCGTCCCCGACCCGCATGGTCCAGACCAGGAGCGGCAGCGCCTCGGCGAGGCCCCGGTAGCGCAGCTCGCTGCGGCGAACCTCGTCCTCGGCGCGCCGGCGCTCGGTCACGTCGATCAGGACGCCGAACAGGCCGGCGCCCGCCCCCTCCCCCCGGGCCATGCCGCGCACGACCACGTCGCGCAGTTCGCCGTCCGGCCGCAGCAGCCGGGCCTCGAAATCGAACCGGACCCTGCGGGCGATCGCGTCGGCGACGATCGCCTCGAGCCGGGCGCGGTCGTCGGGGTGGTAGATCTGCGCGAAGGCGTCGAGATGCGGCGGCGGCGTCGCCGGGTCGCGGCCCGCGATGGCGTAGAGGCTCGCCGACCAGACCGGCTGCCCGTCCGCGAGCTCCACGCGCCAGTTCCCGACGCTGGCGAGCTGCTCGGCCATGGTGAGCTGGTGGTTCGCCGCCTCTTGGGCGCGGGCCCGAGCGTTGATCTCCCGGTGCTGCTCGCGGATCAGCGCCTCGCGGATCGCCGCCTGCGCGATCTCCCGGTCGCGCCGCGCGTTGGCCTCCGTGAGGCGCAGATGCGCCACGACGATTTCGGCGAGGTCGCGGAAGGCGGCCGCATCCTCGGGCGAGAAGTCGGAGCGGGGCTCGGGATCGGCGAGGCAGAGGGTTCCGACCGGCAGGCCCGGCTGGAGGCTCAGGGCGATGCCCGCGTAGAACCGGATCCCGTCCGGCGCGGCGGCCACGGGCAGGTCGCGGAAGCGCGCGTCGAGCCGCGCGTCGGGGACGACCACGAGGGCGTCGCTGCGGATCGTGTGCTGGCAGAAGCTCTCGTCCCGCCGCATCGTGGTCGGCACCCCGGCACAGGGCGTCTTCAGCCACTGGTGCGTGTCGCCCAGGAAGGCCACGAACGCGCTGCGCACGCCGAACAGGCGCCGGGCGGTCCGGCAGACGGCCTCGAAATGCGGTTCCGGCGGTGTCCCGAGGATCGCGAGGGCCTCGAGGGCCGCGAGCCGGTCGCGCTCGTTGTCCGGCTGTGTGCTCACGTACCGTCTCCGGGTGCCGATCGGCCGCGACCGAGCGATGCCGCGCCTAGCGCCGCGTTTCAAGCGCGCCCGCCTGCGGCCGCGTGCCCATGCGCAACCGCGCGGCCTCCAGCGCCCAGACCATGCCCAGCATCATGTAGACGTGGCGCCACTTCTCGATGTCGATCTGGACGGCCTGCAGGAAGAACATCAGCAGCGCCGGCCAGACGATCTGGGCGTGTGCCCGGACCGGCGACGGCCGCGCCAGGAGCCGGAAGCCGACGAGGCCGGTCGCCGCCACGAGGCCGATGAACACGGCCCCGCCGAGCCAGCCGCCGTTGGCGAAGGAGCCGATGTAGGAATTGTGCGGTTCGAGCCCGAAGGTCAGCCGCCAGTGCATCGGCCCCATCCCGAACGGCCGCTCCAGCAGCATGGCGAAGCCGCGGATCTGGTTGCCGAAGCGGCCGGTCTCGCCCTGGTCGTAGTCCTGGGTCAGGGCCGCCCGGGTCTCGAACATCTTGTGGACGTGGTCGACCGAGAGCAGCCCGATCACCGCGACGGTGCCGAGGACGATGGTCGCCAGGGTCAGGAGCACGATGCGGCGGCGCAGGCGCGGGGAGGCGCTGCCGGCGTAGACCGATCCCACCATCAGCAGCACCGCGACGGCGCTCCCGCCCCAGGACCCGCGCGAGAACGACAGGAAGATCCCGGCCACGATGATCAGCAGGCCGGCGAGGGACACGAGCGGCCGGCGCGTGGACCCGGTGAGCAGGCCGTGCATCAGGTAGAGCGCGCCGAGCGTCAGGAACGAGCCGAAGACGTTCGGGTCCTGGAACGTGCCCGAGGCCCGGTCGTACTTGTAGAACAGGTCCTCGATCCCGAGCCATTGCAGGTAGCCGACGATGCCCAGAGCCGCCGAGAACACGCAGCTCGCCGTGTAGGCCTTGAGCGCCAGCTCCATCCGGGCGTGCGTGTCGTCCGCGAAGAACATCGCGAAGAAGATGCAGGTGATCGAGAGGTAGACCAGCTGCACCGTCCAGGTGACCGGGAACTCCTCGTTCAGGTAGGGCAGCAGCGCGGTGACGATGCCCGCGAGGTAGAGGAGCAGGAGCGCCACCAGGGGCACCGCGCCGCGGTGCAGCCGGACGCCGAGGCAGAGCCAGAGCAGGATCGTGGGGATCGCGACCGCGTCGTAGGGCGAGGTCTCCGAGAAGGCGAAGCAGGCGAAGAAGACGAACGCCGCGAACAGCGCCTTGGCCAGCCCCTCGACGGCCGCGATGAGCGGGATTCCGCCCGCCGACCCGGACGGGACCGGGCCTGCGGGCGCTGCGGTGTGGGCCATGGATACGCGGGCTCCGCGGGCCGGTTACGCGGGCCCGCGCCCCCCGTGGCGCCTCGCTCACGGAGAGGGATGAGAACCGCCCCCCCGGGGGGGGGGGCCGGGAAGGCGGCGCCCGTTCAGGCGCGGCAGGCCTCGAACCCCTCGGTGATCGCCGCCGGATCGAGGTTGCGGCCGATGAACACCACCCGGGAGACCCGCTTCTCGTCCTTGCCCCAGTCGCCCTGCACGTCGCCGTCGAGGATCATGTGCACGCCCTGGAAAACGAAGCGCTTCGGCTCGTCGGGGAAGGCCACGATCCCCTTGCACCGCAGGATGTCCGGACCCTGCGACTGGGTGAGGTTCGAGATCCACGGCATGAACTTGTCCGGGTCGACCGCGCCCTCGATCTTGGCCGAGATCGAGCGGATGTC
The DNA here is from genome assembly GCF_053346095.1 of Methylobacterium sp. A52T. Taxonomy (NCBI): domain Bacteria; kingdom Pseudomonadati; phylum Pseudomonadota; class Alphaproteobacteria; order Hyphomicrobiales; family Methylobacteriaceae; genus Methylobacterium; species Methylobacterium sp. A52T. Next base: position 4,265 of record NZ_JBKFBI010000074.1, read on the forward strand.
GGAATCGTGATGGTGGTGGTGTCCGGCCTCGAGGAAGTCGGGCTCGACGTCGAGGATGCGGTCGAGGTCGAAGGCGTTGCGCTCGAGGACCGCGTCGAGGGGCACGGCGCAGTTCTGCGTGCGGTGGAGCTTGGCCAGCGGGTTGATCGTGCGGATCTCGGCCTCGACGCGGTCGAGGTCGGCCGGGGAGACGAGGTCGCTCTTGTTGAGCAGGATCACGTCCGCGAAGGCGATCTGGTTCTTCGCCTCCGGCGCGTCCTTCAGGCGGTCGGACAGCCACTTGGCGTCGGCCACGGTCACCACGGCGTCGAGGCGGGCGGCCTCGCCGACATCCTGGTCGACGAAGAAGGTCTGCGCCACAGGGGCCGGGTCGGCGAGGCCGGTGGTCTCGACGATGATCGCGTCGAACTTGCCCCGGCGCTTCACCAGCCCGTCCATGATCCGGATCAGGTCGCCGCGCACCGTGCAGCAGACGCAGCCGTTGTTCATCTCGAACACCTCCTCGTCCGCGCCGACGACGAGGTCGTTGTCGATGCCGATCTCGCCGAACTCGTTGACGATCACGGCGTAGCGCTTGCCGTGGTTCTCGGTGAGGATCCGGTTGAGGAGCGTGGTCTTGCCCGCGCCGAGGTAGCCGGTGAGCACGGTGACCGGGATCTTGCCGGCGGCGGAACCGGGAGCGGCCGGGGCGGAAGCGTTGCTCGTATCGGACATGACGGCTTCTTCGGTGACGGGTGCGGGATCGCGCGGGCCTGGACCCGCGAGCGTTGTCATATTGTAACAAATCCCGTCAAAGGAAGACGGGGCCACACGGTTTCGCGACCGGGGCGCCGGATCGATTGCCTGTCGGACAAGCTTTGCTCTAGGCACGCCGTACCGCCGGAATCTTCCCGCGGCGCGCCATAGAAAAGCACCAGCGACCGCATTGATGTAGGCGTCGTCCGGGCACGTATCGTACTCTCGTCACCCAGCCCGGACTCTCGGTCCGGACCTAGAAGATCATCCGCATGGACGCCCGAAATCCGCTGGACCAGGACGAGGCCGTCGCCGTCCCCGCGCGCGGGCGCCGGTGGCCCGGCCTGCTGGTCGCCGCCGTCCTGCTCGCGGCCGCCCTCGGCGCCGCCGTCGCGTTTCCCGACCGGACCCGCGAGGCCGCCGCGCACCTCGTCGCGGCCGTGACCGGGCTGTTCGCCCCGGGCAACCCCGACCCGGGCATCGACGTGGAGAAGGCCGGCCCGGTGGAGCGGGTGTTCCGGCCCTCCAAGGAGCAGCGCGCCGCCTTCGAGATCCTGCCGGTCGCCAACCTCGTGTTCCGGCCCGAGGGCTCGGCCGAGGGGCGGATCGCCCTCAACGAGGACGACAACGTCCCGGTGGTCTCGCCCTATGCCGGCCGGGTGACGAAGGTCCTGGTCCGCGCCGGCGACGACGTGAAGGCCGGCGACGTGCTGCTGACCCTCGAGGCCACCGACATGGTCCAGGCGCAGAACGACTATCAGGCGGCCGTGAACAACCTGCAGAAGCAGCAGGCGCTCCTGAAGCTCGACCAGACCATCGCGCAGCGCCAGCAGGAGCTGTTCCAGGCCCGCGCGACGGCGCTGAAGGACTACCAGTCGGCCCAGAACGACGTCATCGCCGCCCAGAGCGACCTGAAGACCGCCGAGGGCGCCCTCGACGCGGTGCGGAGCCGCCTGCGCCTGCTCGGCAAGACCGACGCCGAGATCGCCGCCTTCGAGAAGAACGGCACGATGAGCGCCGAGACGCAGATCCGGGCGCCGATCGCCGGCACGATCGTCCAGCGCAAGGTCGGCATCGGGCAGTACCTCTCGGCCTCCAGCGACCCGGTCTTCGTGATCGGCGACCTGTCGACGGTCTGGCTCGTGGCCAACGTCCGCGAGAGCGAGATCCCCAAGATCCGCATCGGCCAGGAGGTCGAGGCGAAGGTGGCGGGCTTCGGCGCGCGGGTGTTCAAGGCCCGGGTGAACTACATGGCCTCCAGCCTCGACCCCGCGACGCGGCGCCTCGCAGTGCGCAGCGAGGTCGACAACCCGGACCGCGTGCTGCGCCCGGAGATGTTCGCCACCTACACGATCATCACCGGCAAGGGTGAGCCGAGCCCGAGCGTGCCGGTGGCCGCCATCGTGTACGAGGGCGACCGCACCCACGTCTGGGTGGCGCGGCCCGACGGCGCCGTGGAGGCGCGCGACATCAAGCTCGGCCTGATCAACGGCGACAACGCCCAGGTCGTCCAGGGCCTGGGCGCGGGCGAGCAGGTCGTCACCCGCGGCGCCCTGTTCATCGACCGGGCGGCCACCGGCGACAAGGCGTCCTGAGCGGGGATCCGGTCCGATGAACGCCCTGATCGCCTTCTCGCTGCGCCAGCGCGTGCTGGTGGTGCTGCTGTTCGTCGTGATGCTCGGCGTCGGCTACGGCGCCTACACGCAGCTCAACATCGAGGCCTACCCGGATCCGGTCCCGCCGCTCGTCGACGTGATCACCCAGAATCCGGGCCAGTCGGCCGACGAGATCGAGCGCTACATCACCATCCCCCTGGAGGTGGCGCTCGCCGGCATCCCGAACGCCCAGGTGGTCCGGACGATCTCGCTGTTCGGCCTCTCGGACGTGAAGGTCCAGTTCAACTACGAGTACACGTACGAGCAGGCGCTGCAGCGGGTGCTCAACCGCCTGTCGCAGGCGCCGACCCTGCCCAACGGCGCCACGCCGCAGATCTCGCCGACGAGCCCGGTGGGCGAGATCATGCGCTACAAGCTCGTCGGCCCGGCGGGCTACTCGCCCATGGACATGAAGACCCTGCAGGACTGGGTGCTGCAGCGCCGGTTCAAGGCGATCCCCGGCGTCGTCGACGTCACGGCCTTCGGCGGGAAGGCGAAGGAGTACGAGGTCGCGGTCGACCTGAACCGCCTTCAGGCCCAGGGCCTGACCCTGGTGCAGCTGACCAACGCGCTGAACAACGCCTCGATCAACGTCGGCGGCCAGACGCTGAACGTGGGGCAGCAATCGGCGGTGGTGCGCGGCATCGGCCTGATCCGCGACATGGACGACATTCGCGACACGATGATCAGCCTCGTCAACGGCACCCCGGTGCTGGTGCGGGACGTGGCGGAGGTGCGCGTGTCGAATGCCCCGCGCCTCGGCATCGTCGGGCACGACAACCAGCCCGACATCGTCGAGGGCATCGTGCTCATGACCCGCGGCGGCAAGAGCCTGCCGACGCTGGAGCGAGTCGAGGCCGAGATCGACAAGATCAACAGCTCCACGATCCTGCCGCCCGACGTGAAGATCGAGCGGATCTACGACCGCTCGGGCCTGATCCACACCACCACCCACACGGTGATGCACAACCTCGTCTTCGGCGTGGTGCTGGTGTTCGTGGTGCAGTGGCTGTTCCTCGGCTCGCTCACGAGCGCGATCATCGTGGCGGCCACGATCCCGTTCGCGCTCGGCTTCGCGATCCTGATCCTCGTGGTGCGCGGCGACTCGGCGAACCTCCTGTCGCTCGGCGCCATCGATTTCGGCCTGATCGTCGACGCGACCGTGATCATGGTGGAGAACGTCTTCCGCCACATCGCCGAGCCCGACCACGTGAAGGGCGAGGACCCGCCCGACGGCCTCACCGGGCGGCTCGGCACGATCGCGATCGCCGGTCGCGAGGTGAACCGGGCGATCTTCTTCTCGGCGACGATCATCATCGTCGGCTTCCTGCCGCTGTTCACGATGACCGGCGTCGAGGGCCACATCTTCGGCCCGATGGCCAAGACCTACGCGTACGCGCTGCTCGGCGGCCTGCTGGCGACCTTCACCGTCTCGCCTGCGCTCTCAGCCCTGATGCTCCCAAAGAAGCTCGAGGAGCGCGACACCCTGATCGTGCGGGTGCTGCGCGTCGGCCACGAGGCGGCCCTGCGCTTCGGCCTGCGCAACCGGATCCTCGCGGTCGCCGTGATGCTGGCGGTTCTGCTGGTCTCGGGCCTCACGGCCCGCAATCTCGGCCTCGAGTTCCTGCCGCGTCTCGAGGAGGGCAACCTCTACGTGCGCGGCACGATGCCGTCCTCAATCTCGCTGGAGGCCGGCAACGGCTACGTTCAGCGCATGCGCAAGATCTTCCAGGAGGTTCCGGAGGTCACCACCGTCCTGTCGCACCAGGGCCGCCCGAACGACGGCACCGACGCCACCGGCTTCTTCAACGTCGAGATCCTGGCGCCGCTCAAGCCGATCGACCAGTGGCGCAAGGGCCTCGACAAGGAGACCCTGATCCAGGACCTCAGCAAGAAGCTGGAGGCCGAATTCCCCGGCATCGAGTTCAACTTCTCGCAGTATATCGAGGACAACGTCCAGGAGGCCGCCTCGGGCGTGAAGGGCGAGAACTCGGTCAAGATCTACGGCAACGACCTCGCGCAGCTCACCAAGACCGCCAACGCCGTCAAGGCCGCGCTCGCCACCGTCCCGGGCGTCACCGACCTGTCGGTGTTCGAATCTCTCGGCCAGCCGACGGTGCGGATCGACGTCGACCGCCACAAGGCCGCGCGCTACGGCCTGTCGATCGGCGACGTGAACACCACGATCCAGGCGGCGATCGGCGGCCAGACCGCGGGCGACCTCTACGAGTACGGCTCCGACCGCCACTTCCCGATGCGGGTGCGGCTCGCCAAGGAGTACCGCTCCTCGCTCGCGGGCATCCGCAACATCGCGGTCGGCGCCCAGAACCCCAACGGCGGCGTGATCCAGGTGCCGCTCTCCGAGATCGCCGACGTCGACCTCGTCTCCGGCGCCTCGTTCATCTACCGCGAGGACCAGCAGCGCTACATCCCGGTGAAGTTCTCGGTGCGCGGCCGCGATCTCGGCAGCGCCGTGCTCGAGGCCCAGCGCAAGGTCGCCGACGCGGTCGACCTGCCGCCGGGCTACCGGCTGGAATGGGTCGGCCAGTTCACCAACCTGAAGGAGGCGGCCGCCCGCCTCAGCCTCGTGGTGCCGATCACGCTGCTGCTGATCGCGCTGCTCCTCTACATCAACTTCTCGTCGGTGGCCGACATGCTGCTGACCCTGTCGGTCATCCCGATGGCGATGATCGGCGGCATCTTCGCCCTGGCGCTGACCGGCACGCCGTTCTCGATCTCGGCGGCGATCGGCTTCATCGCGCTGTTCGGGATCTCGACCATGGAGGGCGTGATCCTGCTCGCCTACTACAACCAGCTGCTCGACGAGGGCTGGAGGCGGCAGGAGGCGGTCTGGCACGCCGCCGTGGTGCGCATGCGCCCGGTGATGATGACCTGCGTGGCGGCCTGCGTCGGCCTGCTGCCGGCGGCCGTCTCCACGGGCATCGGCTCGCAGGTGCAGAAGCCGCTGGCGCTGGTGGTGGTGGGCGGCATCATCCTGGCGCCGAACCTGATCCTCGTGATCGTCCCGGTGCTGATCTCGCTGTTCTCCCGGCGCCGCCCGAACCCGGACGCCCAGGCGCGGCACGCGCACCGGGCCGCCGCGTGAGCCGGCTCACGTCCGCGCGGGCCGATGCGCGGCCCGTTGCAGGGGGGCCACTACGGCCCCGCCGCGCGCGCCGCCTGGGGATGGTCGGATTGACTTGGCAGCGGGTCGCGCCGCTCTACCGAGGTGAGGTTTTCGGGGGCGGGATGGTGAGCTTTGCGCCGAGACGGTGCGGACGGGCGGCCGCGTGGCTGGCGACCTCCCTGGGCCTGTCGGCCTGCGCGGTCGGCCCGAACTTCGTGGCGCCCGAGGCTCCGCCGGTCGGCCGCTACACCAAGGAGCCGCTGCAGAACCCCTCCGCGGCCGACAACATCCGGACCCGGCAGGGCGGCTCAGCCGACCAGAGCTTCGTGTCGGGCGCCGACATCCCCGGCGAGTGGTGGAGGCTGTTCCACTCGAAGGCCCTGAACCGCGTCGTCGAGCAGGCGCTGGCCAACAACCCGACGCTGGAGGCCGCACAGGCCTCCCTGCGGGTGGCGCAGCAGAACGTGCTGGCCCAGAAGGGCACCCTCTACCCGAGCCTGACCGCGACCCCGCAGGTCCAGGGGGCGCTGGCGCCCGGCCTCGACCTGCAATCGCCCCTCAACAACCAGAGCCGGTACCTCTACAGCCTGTCCACGCCGCAGGCGGTGGTCTCGTACAATCCCGACGTGTTCGGCGGGAATCGCCGGCAGATCGAGTCCCTGGAGGCCACCACCGAGAACCAGCGCTTCCAGCTGGAGGCGGCCTACCTGAGCCTGACCGCCAACGTCGTCGCCGCCGCGATCCAGGAGGCGTCCCTGCGGGCGCAGATCGACGCGACCCGCAAGGTCATCCAGGCGCAGACCGAGGTGCTGCAGCTCTACAACAAGCAGCTCTCGCTGGGTCAGATCGCCGGGGCCGACGTGGTGCAGCAGCAGGCCGCGCTGGCGCTGTCGCAGCAGCTCCTGCCGCCGCTGGAGAAGGCGCTCGCCCAGCAGCGCAACCTGCTGACCGCCCTGGCGGGGCGCCTGCCCTCCGACGAGGTCTCCGAGACCTTCGACCTCGCCGCCCTGCGCCTGCCGACCCGGCTCCCGGTGAGCCTGCCCTCGCGGCTCGTGCAGCAGCGCCCCGACGTGAAGGCGGCGGAGGCCCTGGTGCAGCAGGCAAGCGCCAATGTCGGCGTCGCGGTGGCGAACCGCCTGCCGCAGTTCAGCCTGACCGCCACGGGCGGCTCCAGCGCCACGCGGATCGCCCAGATCGCCAACCCGGGCGCGGCGTTCTTCACGATCGTCGGGCAGGCGACGGCGCCGATCTTCGACGCCGGCACCCTGTTCCGGCGCCAGCGGGCCGCCGAGGAATCGCTGACGGAGGCGCAGGCGCAGTACAAGGCGACGGTGATCACCGCCTTCCAGAACGTCGCGGACGCGCTGCGCGCGCTCCAGGCCGACGCGAAGGCCGTGGCCGCCGCCGACGCCGCCGTGAGCGCCACGAACCAGAGCCTCGCGCTAATCCGCAAGCAGTACACGGCCGGGGCGATCACCTCCTCGCAGGTGCTGATCGCCCAGCAGGGCTACCTCTCGGCGCTGGTGACCTCGGCGGCGGCGCGCGCCACCCAGTACGCCGACACCGCCGCGCTGTTCGTGGCCCTCGGCGGCGGCTGGTGGAACCGCGCCGACGTGGCGCCGCCCCCGCCCGAGAAGGACCCGCTGAAGTTCCTCTGACGGGGCCGCCTCAGGTGTACATCGCGATGGCGTCCTGCAGCATCTGGTCGGTGGTGCTCATGACCTTGGTGTTGGCCGTGTAGGCCTGCTGGGTCTCGATCATCTTCGAGAACTGATCCGAGATCCCGGCATTCGACTGCTCCACCGAGCCTGCCGTGATGGTCGCGCCGTTGAGGCCGTAGCTCGGCGTCCCGGACTGGCCGGTCGCGACGTAGGTGCCCCCGTCGAGCGAGGCGAGGTTGTCCTGCATGCCGAACTGCGCCAGCTGCAGCGTGCCGAGGGCCAGGGTGCTGCCGTCCGCGGCCGTGCCCGTGAGGGTGCCGGCGGGCGAGACCGCGAGGCTCGCCAGGGTGCTCGCCCCGGTGGGAACCTGGACGGGGGTCGTCGCCGAGGGGCCGGCGAACAGGTAGTAGCCCGCGCCGTTCGAGAGGTAGCCGCTGGCGTCCGGCGCGAAGTCGCCGCGCCGCGTGTAGCCGGTGTCGCCGGCGAAGGCCGGGCTGTCCGGCGTCCCGGTGTTCTTCTTGACGACGAAGTAGCCGTTGCCCGAGATCGCGAGGTTGGTCGCCACGCCGGTCGACTGCATCGTGCCCTGGATGTTGAGGCTGTTGCGCGTGCTCGGCAGCACGCCGCCGGTCAGCTGCGTGCCGTCCCGGGTCTCGGCCAGCATGTCGGCGAACCGCGTCTCGGTGGACTTGAAGCCCACTGTCTGGGTGTTGGCGATGTTCCCCGAGATGTTGTTCAGGGCCAGCGACTGCGCCGAGGCGCCGGAAATCGAGTTCGAGAGCGCGGTGTAAAGGCCCATCGGGGTCTCCGTTCGCCGGAGCGGCACGGTCCCCGATCCGACGGAGGCCGATAAGGACCCACTATGGTTAACCGACGGTGTGTGACCGCGTGTTGCTGAGCCGGCCCGCGCCGCGCGCGCCATGCCGGCGGACGCGTCACGCCCCGAGGACGCTCAGCACGATCTCCCGCCGGTGCGGCCGGTCGCGGTGCTCGATCAGGTAGATCCCCTGCCACGTGCCGAGCGCCATTGCCCCGCCGACCAGCGGGATGGTCAGGGCCGAATCGGTGACGAGGGTGCGGATATGGGCCGGCATATCGTCCGGCCCCTCAGCGCCGTGGACGTAGCCGGCGTGGCGCGGCGCGAAGCCGTCCAGCGCGGTCATCAGGTCGGTCTGGACGTCGGGATCGGCATTCTCCTGGATGGTCAGCGAGGCCGAGGTGTGCCGGCAGAACACCGTGACGAGCCCGTCCCGGACGCCGCTGCCGCGCACGAACGCGGCCACCGCCGCGGTGAAGTCCGTGAAGCCCGGTCCCGGGGTCGCGACGGTGAGGCGCGCGCTGGCGTGGCGCTCCACCGGACCGGAGGCCAGCGCCTCGACCGGCCCGATCCTGCCCTCCCGGCCCTGTCCCTGCCTCATGTGGTCGTCTCCGATAAGGTCGCGCCCGGCGCGATCTCGCGCTCGCCGCGGGCGAGGATCCGTTCCAGCACGTCGATCCGGTCGGCCTCCGCGGGCGGCTTGTCCCAGCGGATGCGGCTGACCCGGGGGAAGCGCATCGCCACCCCCGACTTGTGCCGGGTCGAGCGCTGCACGCCCTCGAAGGCGATCTCGAGGACGAGCCCGGCCTCGCGGCCGTGGGCGACCTCACGCACCGGGCCGAAGCGCTTGGTGGTGTTGTTGCGGACGTAGCGGTCGAGCTTGGCGAGCTCGGCGTCGGTGAAGCCGTGATAGGCCTTGCCCACCGGCACCAGCTCGTCGCCGCCCTCGGGGGCCTCCCGCCAGACGCCGAACGTGTAGTCCGAGTAGAAGGACGAGCGCTTCCCGTGCCCGCGCTGGGCATACATCATCACGGCGTCGACGATGTGCGGCTCGCGCTTCCACTTCCACCACGGCCCCTTGGGGCGTCCCGGCAGGTAGGGGCTGTTGAGGCGCTTGAGCATCACGCCCTCGATGGCGTCGGCATCCGCGCCGGCGCCGACCGAGGCCGGATCCGCCCGGGCGACCGCCAGGGCCTCCCAGTCCGCGAAGGGCACGAGCGGCGAGATGTCGATCCGCGCGTGGTCGAGGCGCGTGACCAGCGCCTCCAGCTTCCGCCGCCGCTCCGCGAAGGGTTCTGCCCGAAGGTCGTCGCCCTCCAGGGTGAGGAGGTCGTAGGCCCGCACGTGGGCGGGGAACTCCTCCAGGAGCTTGCCCGTCACGGCCTTCCGGTTCAGGCGCTGCTGCAGCACGTTGAAGCTCTGCACCCGCCGCTCGCGGAGGATCAGCAGCTCGCCGTCGAGGGCGCCCGCGAAGGTGATGGCCTCGGCGAGGTCCGGGAACGCCCCGGTGATGTCCTCGCCGGTGCGGGAATAGACCTTCCCAACCTGCTGGCCGCCCCGGTCTAGGCCGCCGACAAGCTGGACGCGGATGCCGTCCCACTTCCACTCGGCCGAGAACGCCTCGGCCTCCAGCTTCTCGAGGTCGGCCTCCTCCTCGATCGGGTGCGACAGCATCGGCGGCCGGAACGGCGCGGGGTTCAGGGTCTCGGGCCGCTCGGCCCGGCCCTCGACCCAGGCGAACAGGGTCTCGAAGGGCGGGGTCAGCCCGTGCCAGACCTCCTCGACGGCGTCGGCGTCGTGGCCGCCCAGCGCGCCGACCGCCGTCTTCGCGAGCCGCGCCGAGACGCCGACCCGCAGGTTGCCGGTGACGAGCTTCAGGAGCGCCCAGCGCCCGGTCTCGTCGAGGGCGTCGAGCCAGTCGGCGAGATGGCGGGGCAGCTCGCGCTTGGGGATGGTCGCGAGGGTTTCCACGACCTCGGCCAGGGTCGGGACATGCGGCGGCGGGTTGTTGTGGCCGGGCCCCGGTTCCCGCGGCGCCTCCGCCGGTCCCGGCCAGATCAGCGCCGTGGTCTCGGCCAGATCGCCCACGTAATTGTGCGAGAGCCGGAACAGCACCGGGTCGATCCGCTCCTCCACCAGCCCCCGGATCAGCGCCGGCTTGGCCTCGCGGAAACTCAGCGTGCCGGTCATGGCGCCCAGCGCGTAGCCGCGCTCGGGATCGGGCGTGCGCGCGAAGTAATCCTGGAGCATGCGCAGCTTGGCGTTGCGGCGCGGCTCGTAGGCGAGGCGGTCGAGGAGATGGGCGAACGCGTTCACGCGGCCGCCTCCGCCTCGGAGGCCGCCTCCGAGGTCCCCTCGACCTCGCCGTCATCGCCGTAGCCGAGCAGGTGCAGCGGTTTCGCCCGGATCCCCTGCGTCCCGCACCAGTGGACCAGCGCGTCCTCCTGGCCGTGCGTCACCCAGACCTCCCCGGCGCCGGTGTCGCGGATGGTGCGGCACAGGTCCGGCCAGTCGGAATGGTCGGAGATCACCAGCGGCAGCTCGACGCCCTTCTGGCGGGCGCGGGCGCGCACCCGCATCCAGCCCGAGGCGAAGCAGGTCACCGGGTCGGGGAACTTGCGGGACCACAAGTCCTGGATCGACGAGGGCGGGCAGAGCACGATCGCCCCGTGCAGGTCCTTGCGCTCGGCGGCCACGACCTTCGGCGTGTCGCCCAGCGGCACGCCCTCCTCCTTGTAGAGCGTCGTCAGCTTCTCCATGGCGCCGTGCAGGTGGATCGGCCGGTCCCAGCCCTCCTCGCGCAGGAGCGCCATCACCCGCTGCGCCTTGCCGAGGGCGTAGGCGCCCACGATGTGGGCGCGCTCCGGGAACAGCGTCACCGATTCGAGGAGCTTGCGGACCTCGCCACGCGTGTCGGGATGGGTGAAGACCGGCAGTCCGAAGGTCGCCTCGGTGATGAACACGTCGCAGGGCACGACCTCGAAGGGCAGGCAGGTCGGGTCCGGCGCGCGCTTGTAGTCGCCCGACACCACGACGCGGACCCCATCCCGCTCGATGGCGATCTGCGCCGACCCGAGGACGTGGCCGGCCGGGGCGAAGCGCACGGTGACGTCGCCGACGCGGAGCGCCGCGCCGAGCTGCGCCTCCTGCCGCTGGCGGCAGAAATCCGCGCCGTAGCGCACCGCCATGATCCGCAGGGTCTCGGGTGTCGCCAGCACCCGGCCGTGGCCCGCGCGGGCGTGGTCGGCGTGCCCGTGGGTGATCAGCGCGCGCTCCACCGGCCAGGTCGGGTCGACGTGGAAGCGCCCGAGGGGGCAGTAGAGTCCCTCGCGGGTCAGGGTGAGGAGATCGCTGGCGCGTATCGGCATCGGGTCCGTGCTGCCGGTGGAGTCCGCCGGTGGCCCCGGTATATAGGCGCCCCCGATCCGGCAGACGCATGGCCTCGCAGCTCAGTTCCGGCGACCTTCTCGCCGATCGCCGCTACCGCTACGCCGAGGCCTGCCTCGCCGAGGGCGACCACGCGGGCGCCGCCGACCTCGCCGAGCAGGTCCTGGAGCGCGCCCCGCGCTACGCGCCGGCCTGGCTCCTGCTGGGCCGGGCGCGCGCGGGTCTGGCCGCCGCCGGCACCGATCCGGCCCTGCGCGACGCGGCAGCGCGCGCCTATGCCCGCGCCCTCGACATCGACCCCGAGGACGGGCTGGGCGTGCGCGCGCATCTCGTCCGCCTGGGCGGCGGCGACACGCTCCCGGTCCTGTCGCCGGCCTATATCCGCGCCCTGTTCGACGGCTACGCGCCGCGCTTCGAGCGCCACCTCGTGGACGGCCTCGGCTATGTCGGCCCGCAGATCGTCCGCGACGCGCTGCCGTGCGTTCCGGAGCGCTTCGCGGTCGCCCTCGATCTCGGCTGCGGTACGGGGCTGATGGGCGAGGTCGTGCGCGACCGGGTCGATCACCTCACCGGGATCGACCTGTCCCCCGGGATGCTGGCGCTGGCGCGGGCCAAGACGGCGCGGGGTCGGCCGCTCTACGAGCGCCTCGTCGAGGGCGACCTCGGCGCCGCCCTGGCCGACCTGCCGGAGGCCTCGGCCGACCTCTGCCTCGCCGCGGACGTCCTGATCTACGTCGCGGATCTCGCGACGTTCCTGGCGCGGGTGGGGCGGGTCCTGCGGCCGGGCGGGCTCGGAGCCGTCACGGTGCAATCCCACGACGGCCCCGGTTCCGTCCTGGGCGAGGACGGCCGCTACGCCCACGCGGAGGCCCACATCGCGGCGACGGCAGCCGCGTCCGCGTTGGAGCTGCTGACGACGAGGCCCGCGGAAGTCCGTCGCGAGGGCGGACGGCCGGTGCCGGGGCGCGTCGTTGTGTTGCGGCGCACATCGGCATGAAACCGCTCCGCTATTCGTCCATTGTCAGTCGACCGCGACTTTACGCGGCGGCTCGATCGGGGGATCAGCATGGCGGAATACGGAAGTCGGACAAGCGGTGCAGCACCGGAGCGGAAGCCTGAACCCCCGGCCGACAAGTCCTTTCCCGCCGATCCGCGAACCCGGATTCCCTTCGCGATCGCCCTGGCGGCGCTCGCGGGCTGCGCCGATTCCATCGGCTTCCTGGAATTCTCGCAGCTCTTCATGTCGTTCATGTCGGGCAACACCACCCGCTTCGGCGTGGCGGTGGCCAACGCCGACTGGGAGAACGTCAGCCGCGTCGCCAGCACGATCTGCATGTTCTGCTTCGGCGCCTTCCTGGGAACGCTGATCGCCGCCTGGGTCGGGCGCTGGCGCCTCGCCGTCCTGCTGACGCTCCAGGCCCTGCTGCTCGCCGGAGGCCTGCTGATGCCCTGGGGCACCTTCGCGTACCCGCTCCACGCCTACCCGATCGTCCTGGCGCTGGGCCTCCAGAACGCGACGCTGCAGGACGAGGGCGGCCGCTCCCTGGCGCTCACCTACGTCACGGGCGCCGTGGTGCGTTTCGGCACGGGCTGCGCCAACCTGCTGCTCGGCACGGTGGCGCCGTCCTTCTGGATCCAGGCGCCGCTCTGGGCCGGGCTGAGCACCGGCGCGGTCGTGGGCGGCCTGCTCGACATGCGCTACGGCGAATCGGCCTTCCTGTTCCCGGCGGCCCTGGCCGCCATCCTGGCGATGATCGCGATCGTCCTGACCATCGCCAAGCCGGGCAGCACCCTGGTGGCGGGCTCCTCCCCGGCGCCCGACGCCAGCCCGAAGGCCGAGGTCATCGACGCGATCCACTGAGACCCGAGCGGGGACGGCGTGGGGTCAGCCGTCGGAATCCCGGACGCTGCCCCGGCCCTGCTTGATCGCGGCGCGGCTCTTCTTCGCGCCGATGCGCCGCTCCTGCGAGCCCCGGGTCGGCTTCGTGGGCCGGCGGATCGGCGGCGGCGGCTTGGCCGCCTCCGCCACCAGATCGACCAGCCGCTGCAGCACGTCGGCCCGGTTGCGCTCCTGCGTCCGGTGCCGCTGCCCGGCGAGGACGAGAACGCCGTCCTTGGTCATCCGCCGCCCGGCGAGCCGCACGAGATTGGCCCGCACCCGCTCGTCGAGGGCGGGCGAGGCCAGCGCCGCCCAGCGCAGCTGGACCGCGGTCTCGACCTTGTTGACGTTCTGTCCGCCGGCGCCCGAGGCGCGCATGAAGGACAGCTCGATCTCGTCCTCGTCGATGGCGATGCGCGGCGTCACCCGCAGGGGCATGGCACCCTCCCCGGCCGCGCGCCCGCGTCGGGTGCGCAGCCCGCAGGCGGGCGGATGCGGATCCGGGGCCCCATCACCATATCTGTCCCGTGCCTCCCGTCCCGTACGCCGCGCCCCGTACGCCGCGCCCCGTACACCGCGCCCCATCGGAGCGATCCCGCCCTCGTGCCGAGCGGAGCCCCGATTCAGGCCGCCTCGGCCGGTGTGCGGGCGCGGAGCGCGAGGGCGTGCAGCCCCCGCTTGAACGCGTCGTCGAGCAGCGCGTTCACCAAGCGGTGCCGCTCGACGCGGCTCTTGCCCTCGAACGCCGACGCGACGATGTCGAGCCGGTAATGGGTCTCACCCCCCGGCCGCGCTCCGGCGTGGCCGGCATGCAGATGCGACTCGTCGATCACGTCGAGCCGCGCCGGCGCGAGCTGCTCCCGCAGCCGCGCCTCCATCCAGTCCCGCAGGGTGCCGCCCGCGCCCGCACCGTCCGTCATCGTGCCCTCGCGTCGTGTCCGTGGGCGCCGTCAAGCCCGATCCCGCGCATGCGTCATCAGGCCCGGTGCCCTTGTGTCTCAGGTCCGCCCCCTCATAATCGGCCCGTCATGGATCTCAACTCGCGCCTGTTCGACAGCATCCGGATCAAGCCGACCTGCGACGAGCCGAAGCCCGCCGCGGAAGCCGGCTGCGAGAGCCCCGGCTGCACCCATCCGGGCCTGTACCGGGCGCCGAAGGGGCGGAAGGCGGAGGGTCAGTACTGGCGCTTCTGCATCGACCACGTGCGCGCCTACAACGCCACCTACAACTACTTCGACGGCATGAACGACGCCGCCGTGCAGGCCTACCAGAAGGACGCGATCATCGGTCATCGCCCGACCTGGGCGATGGGCGTGAACCGGACCGGCGAGGCCAAGCCGGCGGACGAGCCGGTTCGGGACTGGGCCTACGTCGATCCGCTCGGCATCCTGCGCGGCGAGGGCGTCGGCGACGCGCGCCGACGCGCCCGCCAGCCCGAGGAGCCGCGCAAGCCCAAGCACTCGGCGACGGTGCGCCGCGCCCTCGACGTGATGGGCCTCGAGGAGGGCGCCGACACCGCCGCCATCAAGGCGCAGTACAAGGTGCTGGTGAAGCGCTTCCACCCGGACGCGAACGGCGGCGACCGCTCCTTCGAGGAGCGCCTGCGCGACATCATCCGCGCCCACGACGTGCTCCGCGCGGCCGGTCTCTGCTGAGCGGCACGAACGATGCACGCCGGTTCGCACCCAGGATAGGGCAAACCGCGCAAGGCGGCCCTATATGGGATCCATGCCGGTCGGTGGCGCGCGAGCGCGCCGCCGTCTAAGGATGGCTCCGCCCCGCCGCGGAGGCCCGGCTCGACGTCCTTCCGCGCGGATGCTTCACTGTTTGGGAGTGGAGCGCCCGCGCCTCACGAGGTTCCGAATGCTCTCTGACGCTACGCCCGCCGCGCTGCCCGACCGCACCGTCTCCGTCCGCGATGTCTTCGGCATCGACCTCGACCTCAAGGTGCCGGCCTTCGCCGAGCCCGAGGAGCACGTGCCGGACGTCGACCCGGACTACATCTTCGACCGGGAGACGACGCTCGCGATCCTGGCCGGCTTCGCCCGCAACCGCCGCGTGATGGTCACCGGCTATCACGGCACCGGCAAGTCGACCCATATCGAGCAGGTCGCCGCCCGGCTGAACTGGCCGTGCATCCGGATCAACCTCGACAGCCACGTCTCGCGCATCGACCTCGTCGGCAAGGACGCCATCGTCCTGCAGGACGGCAAGCAGGTCACCGCCTTCCAGGATGGGATCCTCCCCTGGGCGCTGCAGAACAACGTCGCGCTCGTGTTCGACGAGTACGACGCCGGCCGCCCGGACGTGATGTTCGTGATCCAGCGCGTGCTGGAGCTCTCGGGCCGGCTGACGCTCCTCGATCAGAAGCGCGTGATCCGCCCGCACCCGGCCTTCCGGCTGTTCGCCACCGCCAACACGGTGGGCCTCGGCGACACGTCGGGCCTCTACCACGGCACGCAGCAGATCAATCAGGGCCAGATGGACCGCTGGTCGATCGTCACCACGCTCAACTACCTGCCGCACGACCGCGAGGTCGACATCGTGCTCTCGAAGGCGACCCATTACCGGGGCGACCAGGGCCGCGACATCGTCAACCGGATGGTGCGCGTGGCGGACCTCACCCGCAACGCCTTCATGAATGGCGACCTCTCCACCGTCATGAGCCCGCGCACGGTGATTACCTGGGCCGAGAACGCCGACATCTTCAAGGATATCGGCTTCGCCTTCCGGGTGACGTTCCTCAACAAGTGCGATGAGCTGGAGCGGACGCTGGTGGCCGAGTTCTACCAGCGCGCCTTCGGCAAGGAGCTGCCCGAGAGCGCGGTGAACGTCGCGCTGAGCTGACCCGCATGGAGGACGCGATGGCGCATCCGGCCCCGACGCGCGAGGACGCCCCGGCGACTGCGCACGCGCGGGGACGGACCTGCCACGCGGACGATCTCTACACCTGGGTTCAGGAGCAGGTGGCACTGCTCCGCGCCGGCCGGGTGGACGCGCTCGACCTCGAGAATATCGCCGAGGAGCTGAGCGACGTGGGCCTGAGTGAGTATTACCGGCTCCAGAGTGCGGTTGAGATCATTATCCTTCACATGCTGAAGTGGGACCATCAGCCGGAACGGCGAAGCCGCAGTTGGGCACTCAGCATCGCCGAGCATCGGGAGCGCGCCACGATCCAATTGCGGAAGAGCCCGGGCCTGAAGTCGAGCCTCAATGAGATTCGGCACGACAGCTTCCGGCTCGGTCGCCTCGGGGCAGCCCGGCAGATGAAGCGCTCGCCCAAAACCCTGCCCGCGGACTGTCCCTACAGCTGGGATGAGATCCTGAACCGCCCCTTCGCGTTCGAGGACGACCGGTAGCGCTGATGTCCATCTCCAACCGCAAGCCCGGCGAGCGCCGCGAACCCGTGGCCGAGCCCCTGAAGCGCTCGGTGGCCGGGTGCCTGCGCGCCATCGCCCGGCGCTCCGAGGTCGAGGTCACCTACGCGACCGACCGGCCGGCGCTCACCGGCGACAAGGCCCGCCTCCCCGAACCCCCGCGCAAGCTCTCGGCGCAGGACGTCGCGGTGCTGCGCGGCAACGCCGACGCCATGGCGCTGCGGCTGGGCTGCCACGACGTGGCCGTCCACCGCCGCCTCGCCCCCGAGAACGCACCCGCGCGCGCCGTGTACGACGCGGTCGAGCAGGCCCGGGTCGAGGCGATCGGGTCGCGCCGGATGGCGGGCGTGGCCAGCAACATCTCGGCGATGCTGGAGGACCGCTACCATCGCGGCGGCAAGTACGAGTCCATCACCGACAGGGCCGACGCTCCGATGGAGGACGCCGTCGCCCTGATGGTGCGCGAGCGCCTGACCGGCCAGAAGCCGCCCGAGGCCGCCACCAAGATCGTCGAGCTGTGGCGCGAGCATATCGAGGCCAAGGCCGGCCCCAACCTCGACGGGCTGCTCGGCTCGATCGAGGATCAGCGCAAGTTCGCCCGCTCGGTCCGCGACCTCCTCACCTCCCTCGACATGTCGGACGAGACGCCGTTCGACGCGGAGGACGACGAGAACGACGACGAGAACGACGCCCAGGACGACGAGCAGAACCCCAGCGAGGGCGATTCGGAGGAGAAGAGCCAGGGCGAGCGCGCCGAGATCGAGACCTCCGAGGAGGCCTCCGACGAGATCGAGGAGGGCGCCCAGGAATCCGCCGACGCGCCGTCCGGTGAGTTGCCCGAGGAGGCCGAGGACGCGGAGTCGGAGGAAGCCTCGGAGGCCTCGCGCCCGCCCCAGCGGCAGGGCAACGAGGCGCGCGGGCCCGAGTACAAGGTATTCAATCCGCGGTTCGACGAGGTCATCCACGCCGAGGAGCTGTGCGACGCCGACGAGCTGTCGCGCCTGCGCTCCTACCTCGACAAGCAGCTCTCGCACCTGCAGGGCGTGGTCGGCCGCCTCGCCAACCGGCTCCAGCGCCGCCTCCTCGCCCAGCAGAACCGCGCCTGGGAGTTCGACCTGGAGGAGGGTCAGCTCGACCCGGCGCGGCTCGTGCGCGTGGTCATCGACCCGTACCAGCCGCTCTCCTTCAAGCAGGAGAAAGACACCAACTTCCGCGACACGGTGGTCACGCTGCTCCTCGACAATTCGGGCTCGATGCGCGGCCGGCCGATCACCGTGGCGGCGACCTGCGCCGACATCCTGGCGCGGACGCTGGAGCGCTGCGGCGTGAAGGTGGAGATCCTGGGCTTCACGACCCGCGCCTGGAAGGGCGGGCAGAGCCGCGAGGCGTGGCTCGCCGCCGGCAAGCCGCCGAATCCCGGCCGCCTGAACGACCTCCGCCACATCGTCTACAAGTCGGCCGACGCGCCCTGGCGGCGCGCGCGGAAGAACCTCGGGCTGATGATGCGCGAGGGGCTGCTCAAGGAAAACATCGACGGCGAGGCCCTGGACTGGGCGCACAAGCGCCTGCTCGGGCGGCCGGAGCAGCGCAAGATCCTGATGGTGATCTCCGACGGCGCGCCGGTGGACGATTCGACCCTGTCGGTGAATGCCGGCAACTACCTGGAGCGGCACCTGCGCTGGATGATCGAGGAGATCGAGACGCGCTCGCCGGTGGAGCTGCTGGCCATCGGCATCGGCCACGACGTGACCCGGTACTACCGCCGCGCCGTGACGATCATCGACGCCGAGGAGCTCGGCGGGGCGATGACCGAGAAGCTGGCCGAGCTGTTCGAGGAGGACGGCGCGGCGCCGACGGGGCGGATGCTGCGCGCCGCGGGCGGGCGGCGGTAATCAGGTCCCGCGCGGCCGCGCGCGATAGACGATCCGCGTCGAGGAAGCCGGCAAATCCGGACCGAACCTCGACACGGTTCGTGTTCGCAACTTGGACGGCGGAGCCCCCTCCGTCATCACGAGCGCAGCGAAGTGACCTAGGGCAGCGCGGGCTTGTCAACGTGGCGCCACCCGGATCGCTTCGCTCCGCTCGCAAAGACGGCGCAGGGGCATCAGCCGGACATTGACGGCAGCCTGCGGCCGAGTCCTGGGTTGCTTGAAGTGGCATGCCAGCCGCAAACAAGCGGAAACCGCCGCGGGCTCGACGGCCACGGCGGTTCAATCCGTCCGATAGGGGCGTGAAGCCCGACGACTCAGGCCGCGGCGGCCGGGGTCTCGGCGAGCTTCTTGTGGATCTCGCGCTTCAGGAGGCGGGCGGTCTGCGACAGGTCGCCCTCGCCGGCCTTGATCAGGAAGGCGTCGAGGCCGCCGCGGTGCTCCACCGAGCGCAGGGCGTGCGCCGTGACCCGCAGGCGGACGCGCTTGCCCAGCGCGTCGGACTGGAGGGTGACGTTGCACAGGTTCGGCAGGAACCGGCACTTGGTCTTGCGGTTCGAGTGGCTCACGAGGTGGCCGACCTGAACGGCCTTGCCGGTGAGTTCGCAGCGGCGCGCCATGATAAAAAACGATCCCGTCTCGTTCCGCCCGGTGAAGACCCGATCGCGGCCGGCGCGATCGTCGTCGCAGCGGGCGGCGCCCATTGCGTGTTCCAGGTCCGGCGGAGTCCTGTTGAAGGCGCGAGCCTATAGGCGACGGAGGCGCGGTGCGTCAAGGTGCCGGCGGGGGCGGGCGGGGTTCGGCGTCGCGCCGGACGGCCAACGGTCTGTTAACCACGATGCCGGGATATAGCCTTCTTCCACCTGCAGGAAGGCGCCTCTCCCCGCTCCGTGCGTCGCAGAGGACGTCGGCGAGCGGGTGTGTTCGAGAGGGTGCGTTCGAGCGAGTGTCTTGGCCCGCCCGCCCTGGGATGCGATCCGGATCATGAGCGCCACGCCAATCCGTCGAATGATCAAGCCGTCGAAGAAGCAGGCTGCCGGGCGCCTCGCGGGCAGCCTCCTCGCGGTCGCGGCTTTCGCGGCCCCGATCGATGCAGGCGCGCGGACGGCGAGGGCCAAGCGGGCCGCGCCCGCCGCCGCGACCGTGGCGGTCGATTACGGCATCAACCTCGCCGGTCTCCCGATCGGCACGGCCCGCCTGGCCGGCTCCTTCGACCGCGACCGCTACATGATGGACGTGTCGGCCGTGCTTACCGGCCTCGTCGGCGCGATCACCGGCGGCAAGGGCTCCGCCCGGGCCTCGGGAAGCTTCTCGGCCGCGCCGCAGCCCGGCGCCTTCGCCATCGCCACCCAGACGGCGAGCTCCGGCATCGCGGTGCGCATGGCCCTGGCGCGCGGCAACGTCGTCCAGGCCGAGATCACGCCGCCGCTCGTCGACATGCAGGACCGCGTGCCGGTCACCCCGGCCAACAAGCGCGGCATCATCGACCCGGTGAGCGCGCTGCTGATGCCGACCCAGGGGCGCGGCGAGCCCCTCGACCCGGAGAACTGCAACCGGACCCTGCCGGTCTTCGACGGCGCCACCCGCTTCAACGTGGTGCTGAGCTACGCCGAGACCCGCCCGGTGCAGAAGCCCGGTTATGCGGGACAAGTCCTCGTATGCAACGCCCGCTACCAGGCGATCGCCGGCCACCGGCCGGACCGGCCGGGCGTCAAGTTCATGGAGGAGAACCGCGAGATGTCGGTCTGGCTCGCCCCCGTCGAAGGGACGCGCGTCCTGATCCCGCTGCGTATCTCGGTGCTCACCACGATCGGCACCAACATCATCGAGGCCACCCGCTGGAGCCAGAGCGGCACGCCGACGACCACCGGCACGGCCGGCGCCGCCGGCAACAGTGTCGCGCAGGCGAGCCTGCCCGGGCAGTAGCGGCGCGTCAGGGAGCGTTTGACCGGCGGCCGGTTTCCCGGCACCTCGGCGCGGCGCGGCAGCCGCGCGGGGAGGTCAGCAGTGCCCAAGGGCTACATCATCGTCCGGATGACGGTCACCGACCCGGACACCTATAAGGACTACGCCGCCATGGCCTCCGAGGCGATGCGCAAGTACGGCTGCACGCCGCTGGTGCGCGGCGGCCGCTGCGAGGCGCTCGAGGGCGAGGGCCGTCCGCGCAACGTCGTGCTGGAATTCGAGTCCTACGAGGCGGCGCGCACCTACTACTTCTCGCCCGAGTACCAGGCTGCCGTAGCCAAGCGCCGGCCCGCGGGCATCGGCGAGGTGGTGCTCGTCGAGGGCGTCGACTGATCGACGGTTCGGTCACAGCCGGCCTCGACGCGGCCGGCGCCAGCCGCGCCCGTGCCGCGAGATGACCCAGGAAGGGCGCGGGGACGGACATCGTCGCGCGCCCGCGTCGCCGCGCATTGCCGTGCCGGCGGGTGCAATCGCGGCGAGATGCGCGGGTGGAGGGAATCTTCACGTTCCCGGCGATAATGCCCGGATGTGCTCGCCCGCCCTCCGAATCGCCCTCGCCCTGGCCGCGCTCGCGGGGCCGGCCGCGGCGCAGTCCCTCAGTGCCGGGTCCGCCGATCCGGGGTGCGGCGGTGACGCCTTCTCGTCGGCCGAGGTCGTCGAGAACAGGCCGCCCCGCCGCGGTCCCCTCGTCGCGACCCCCGACACGCTCTGCGCCGACCTCGCGCCGCAGCCGGGCACGCCGACGACGCAGATCGACGTCTACCCGATGATCACGCCGCAGATTGGACCTGGCGGCGGCGGCATCCCATATGGGGGAGGACCGTACCGGCCCTAGCGTCCCTGACGCGGTCGGCCGGTCGAACCCGCCTCCCCGCCCGCGCCGCGACGGCGCCGCGACGGCCTTCCCGCTCGAAGGAACCGCCGACCATCGACGCGCTGCTCCGCCCCACGCCCAGCCGCTCGCTGTCCCGCGAGGCCCGCGCCCGCGGCGTCACCGCGGTCCTCGGGCCGACCAACACCGGCAAGACGCATCTCGCCATCGAGCGGATGCTCGCCCACCCGACCGGCATGATCGGGCTGCCCCTGCGGCTGCTCGCCCGGGAAGTCTATCTGCGCGTCGTCGCGAAGGTGGGGCCCGAGAAGGTCGCGCTGGTGACCGGGGAAGAGAAGATAAAGCCGGACCGGCCGCGCTACTGGATCTGCACCATCGAGGCGATGCCCCGGGACCTCGACGTGGCGTACGTCGCCATCGACGAGATCCAGCTCGCCGCCGACATGGACCGCGGCCACGTCTTCACCGACCGCCTGCTCTACGTGCGCGGCCGGGAGGAGACCCTGCTGATCGGCTCCTCGACCATGCTGCCGCTGGTCCAGGACCTCATTCCCAACGTCCACACGACGACCCGGCCGCGGCTCTCGCAACTCACCTTCGCGGGGGAGAAGCGGCTGTCGCGCCTGCCGCGGCGCACCGCCATCGTCGCATTCTCGGCCGAGGAGGTCTACGCGATCGCCGAGCTGATCCGCCGCCAGCGCGGGGGCGCCGCGGTGGTGCTGGGCGCGCTCTCGCCGCGGACCCGCAACGCCCAGGTCGAGATGTACCAGGCGGGCGACGTCGACTACCTCGTGGCCACCGACGCGGTCGGGATGGGCCTCAACCTCGACGTCGATCACGTCGCGTTCGCGGCCAACTGGAAGTACGACGGCACCCGCTTCCGCAAGCTCACTCCCGCCGAGATGGGCCAGATCGCGGGCCGCGCCGGGCGCCACCTTTCGGACGGCACCTTCGGCTCCACAGGCCGCTGCCCGCCCTTCGAGGCCGAGCTGGTGGAGCGGCTGGAGAGCCACGACTTCGATCCCCTGCGCATCCTGCAGTGGCGCAATCCGGATCTCAGCTTCGGCAGCCTGGAGGGCCTGCAGGCGAGCCTCGACGAGCACCCGCGCGAATCGGGCCTGACCCGCGCGCCCATGGGGGAGGACCAGCAGGCCCTCGAGATCCTCATGAAGGAGGACGACATCCGCGACATGGCGCGCAGCGCCGCCGCGGTGCGCCGCCTCTGGGACGTCTGCGGCGTCCCGGATTACCGCAAGGTCCACCCGCAGGTGCACGCCGACCTGGTCGCGCAGCTCTACCGGTTCCTGATGAAAGGGATGGCGGGCCGGATCCCCGACACGTGGTTCGCCGAGCAGGTCGCGATGATCGACCGGACCGACGGTGACATAGACACGCTGTCCCGCCGGATTGCCCAGGGACGCACCTGGACCTTCGTGGCGAACCGTCCCGACTGGCTGCGCGACCCAGAACATTGGCAGGGCGAGACGCGTCGGGTAGAGGACAGGCTGTCCGACGCCCTGCACGAACGCCTCGCGAGCCGCTTCGTCGACCGGCGCACAAGCGTCCTGATGCGGCGCCTGAGAGAGAACACGATGCTCGAAGCCCAGATCACCGCCGACGGTGACGTCACCGTCGAGGGTCAGCATGTCGGCCACCTTCACGGATTCCTGTTCGTTCCCGATGCCAGCGCCGAGGGGCACGAGGCCAAGACCCTGAGGAGCGCCGCTGAGAAGGCGCTCGGGGGCGAGATCGAGTCGCGGGCAGAACGATTCGCCGCCACCGCGGATTCGACCCTCGTGCTCTCGCACGACGGCACGATCCGCTGGACCGGTGCGCCGGTCGCCAAGCTCAGCCCCGGCGAGAAGCTGTTCGCCCCGCAGGTCCGTCTGCTGGCGGACGACAGCCTGACCGGCGCGCATCGCGAGAAGGTCGAGGGCCGCCTCGACGCGTGGCTGAAGGCCTACATCGTGCGGCTGCTCGGGCCGCTGATGGAGATCGAGACCGCGGCCGACCTCACCGGCCTCGCCAAGGGGATCGGCTACCAGGTCGTCGAGGCGCTCGGCGTTCTGGAGCGCTCGAAGGTGGCGCACGAGATGCGCAGCCTCGACCAGGAGGGCCGCGGCGCCCTGCGCCGCCACGGCGTCCGGTTCGGCGCCTACCACATCTTCCTGCCGGCGCTGCTGAAGCCGGCACCCCGCACGCTCGCGGCCCAGCTCTGGGCCCTGCGCAACGGCGGCCTCGACCAGCGCGGCCTCGACGAGATCGCGCATCTCGCCGGTTCCGGCCGCACCTCGATCAAGGTCGACCGCGAGATCGCCAAGGGCCTCTACCGCGCGGCCGGCTTCCGGGTCAGCGGCGAGCGGGCGGTGCGCGTCGACATCCTAGAGCGGCTCGCCGACCTGATCCGCCCGGCGATCGCCTACCGGCCCGGCACCACCCCGGGCGCCCCGCCGGACGGCACCGCCGACGGCGACGGCTTCGTGGCCACCGTCGGCATGACCTCGCTGGTCGGCTGCTCGGGCGAGGATTTCGCCTCGATCCTGAAGTCGCTCGGCTACACGGCCGAGGCGCGCCCCGGCCCGGCCATCACGGTGCCGCTCGTCCCCGCCGCCGCCACCGCGCCGGCGGCGCCGACCGCCGCCGAGGCGTCCTCCGAGATTTCCTCCGAGGCTTCCTCCGAGGAGGCCGTCGCCGCGCAGGCTGATGCCGCCGAGCCGGTCGGCGACGAGGCCCCGGCCGCCGAGGGCGTCGAGACCGCCGCCGATCACGCTGACGCTGCCGAGGA
>NZ_JBKFBI010000075.1:0-28033 GCF_053346095.1 Methylobacterium sp. A52T
GGCGCAGGAGGGCCCGCGGGGCCGGGTGCCGGCGGCGGGGGCGCCCCCCCCCCGCCGACCGCGACAGTGTCGATCAGCTGAAGGCCGGCAGGCGTCCGTCGGGCGAGTAGCGGTCGATGGCCGAAGGCAGGTCGCGCGAGAGGCGCGCCAGCAGCTCGCTCTTGCTCAGGCCGGTGCGCTGCTCCAGGGCCGCCAGCGTGTCCGGTCCGATGGCGCGCTCCAGATCCGCGGTCGGGATGTCGCGGTTCGGCCCGTGATTGATCCAGGACTGGGCCGTCTCGGCGTGGCCGCCCTTGGTGAAATGGTCGACCAGCTCGGTTAGGCCCCCGGCGATGAGGCCGCCGACGCCGCCCGCGCTGGCGCCGCCGAGGAGCCGATCTAGGTTCGCCGGGATGGTCGAACCCGTCGCGGGCGGGACCTGCGGCGCCGGCGACCGGGACGCGTCCTTGGCGTGGCCGCCGAGCCACTCGGCGATCCGGTCGCGGTTCTGGTAACCGGCCACGGCCAGCAGGCCCAGCAGGGCGGTCATCGAAGGGTATCCCTTGCTCATCGCGTCGTCCTCTTGAGGCGGGCCCTCGGCCCGGGTGGTACGGCGGTCATCCGCCGCAATGGGTCAGGCCCCGCTCGGGCCCGCGTCGCTCGCGACCGTCCGGCCAGCCAACGCGGACCCGTCCTCCGCGCTCCGGCCGGTCGTGATGGCGCGCTTGACCGTCGAGCGGGCGGCGTCGATGGCGATGGCCGCGGCCGACATGGTCCGCGCCTCGGTCGGTCGCTCGAGGGCGTGCTTGGCGATGTCGCCCGCGAGGTCGTCGATCTCCCGGGCTAGGCTCTCGAGACGCCCCGGGTCATTCGTCTCCTGCGCCTCCTGGCGGATCCTCAGCAGGCGGTCCGTCGCTTCCTCGACGCGCTCCCGGCGCAGGCGCGACAGGCGCTGGCCGATCCAGGCGAGCGCGGAGCCGATACCGCCGCCGAGGAAGGCGAGCAGGTAGATCCAGGTCTCGTAGCGCTCGATGAAGCTCTGCTGCTCGCGCTCGTAATAGTCGACGGCGCCGGGATGGATCGGCAGCCGGGCGCTCGTCGCGCCGACGGTCCCGTCATAGGCGGGCGCCTGAAAATAGTCGGCCGCCGGGGTGACGTTGGCCATGGCGCTGCGCAGCTCGAACAGGTGCTGGGTGACGTCGGCCGCCACCGACCGGGCGAGGTTCGCGCGCGCCATCAGGCGGTACGAGGCGCCGACCGTGTGAACCTCCTCGTCGGGGACCTTGGGGCTGCCGCCGAAGGTCTCGGCCGGCATGGTGACGACCTGCAGACGCGGCAGACGGGCGACGATCGCCTCGGCGTTCTCGACATCCACGAAGGAGATCTTGCGATCGCGGCTGGCCGCCTGGACGAGGCCGACGATCCGCTGCGCCGTCGGCGCGGTCGGCGCGATGACCGAGATCACCGCGTCGACCCGCTTGCGGGCGAAGGCCGCGCCCAGCTCGCTCTCGGCCATCTCGACCAGGGCGACGTGGCGCGGCGGCAGCGCGCTTGCCGGCTCAGTGGTCACCAGCGTCAATCCGTAATGCTCCAGCATGGCGCGGATCAGCGCCTCGTCGGCGTCCCTGTGGGCCAGGATCGCCAGGCGCTTGCGGTCGAGATCGGGGAAGCGGGCGATCCCGGCGGATCCCGGCGACGCGATGATCATCGCCTGGTCGCGCAGGATCGCGAGCGTCAGGCCGTTATCCGGAAGCTCCACATCCGGCCGCACGATCGCCAGGTCGGCGCGACCGTCGCCCAGCGCCTCGGCGCTGTCGCGCACGTCGTCGAAGGGCAGGATCTTGAGGCGGATCTCCTTGTGGCGCTTGGCCAGGGCGTCCGCGTAGGCCTGGATCAGGGCCGGCTCGGTTCCGTCCTTCGGGGCGACCGCGATCGTCAGGACGGTGGCCCGCGACGCCCAGTAGGCCACGCCCGCGCCGACGCTCAGCAGGATGGCCAGCATCAGGAAGACGAATTCCTGACGCAGGAAGAGGCTGGCGAAGCGCCGCATCGTCTCTGCTCTCGCGCATCGAGCGGCCAGGCCCGGCACCGTGCCGGGCAAGGGCCTGAGGGCGGCGCCGAGGGGACGGCGCCGCGGGACGGGTTCAGTGCTTGCCGGTGATCTTGTCGGCGACGGACTTGGCGCCGTCCTTGACGTCGCCGACGGTCTTCTGCGCCTCGCCCTTCAGCTCCTGCGCCTTGCCCTCGGCCACCAGCCTGTCGTTGCCCGTCGCCTTGCCGGCCGCCTGCTTGACGTTGCCCACCGCCTCGTTGGCCAGGCCCTTGATCTTGTCGGTCGTGCTGCTCATCGCGTGCGCTCCTTCACGGTCGTGGTGGCGGTCGTACTCGTCGGTCGAGAGGTCCGGTCGGGCGCGCGGCCCGCCGGGATAGACGGCCCCACACGTATGTGGAGGCCGAGGGGGATTACTGGGTGATCGGAGGGTGATCCGCCGACGGTGAGATGGCGGTCAGATGATGGCGACGTCCGATGGATCAATAGTTCCAAATTACCAGTATAATGGAATTCAGCTACCGGGCCCCTGGAGTGGAAAGCCGTTCTCCCGGCCCCAAACAACCGCTTCGGTCCGCCGATGGACTCCGAGCTTCCGGTACAGTGCGGCGCCGTGATTGCGCACCGTGTTGCGCGACAGTCCGAGCTTGCGCGCGATCGCGTCGTCGCCGAGCCCCGAGCAGATCAGGTTGAGGATCTGGCGCTCGCGCACCGTCAGGTTCGGCGCCGCCGCGTCGCCGCCCTCCCGGGCCGGCCGGCGCAGGTTCGCCAGCTTCTCGATCAGCCCGCGGCTGAACCACGACGTGTCGGCCATCACCGTCTCGATCGCGTCGAACAGCTCCCGCTCCGAGTGCTTGCGCTCGGTGATGTCCTGCAGCACCAGCAGAAGGAAATCGGCGTCGTTGATCGTGATCCGCTCGGCCGAGACCATGCAGTCGAGGTTCGCACCGCTCTCGTGGCGCAGGCAGACCTCGGTACCCAGCACGTAGCCCTCGCTCACCAGCCTCTTCTCGAAGGCCTCCCGCTGGGACGATGTCACCCACAGGCCCGCCTCCTCCAGCGAGCGGCCGACGACGCGGTCCTCGCCCAGGCCGAAGACCCGGCTGAACGCCTCGTTCACGCCCGTGACCTGGCCGTCGTCGGCCCGCACCAGCACGGTCGGGATCGGCGTCAGCCTGAACGCCTTGGCGAAGCGTTCCTCGCTCTGGCGCAGGGCGGCCTCGGCCTTCCGGCGCAGTTCCAGGTCCGCGAAGGTGAACAGCATGCAGGGCTCGTCGCCCATCTCGATCGGCTGCCCGGCGACGATCACGAAGCGACGCCCGCCGTCGGGCAGGTCGAGGCAGGCCTCCATCTGCGGGATCGTGCCGCCCTCATTGAGCCGCGCGACGGCGAGGTCGCGGTTGCGCGCGCCGGCCAGGACGTCGACCTCGTAGACACTGCGGCCGATGACGGCGTCGCGGGTGTGGCCGGTCATCTCCAGGAAGCCGAGATTGACCCTGACGTGGCGCAGGTCGGACAGCCGCGTGATCACGGCCGGGGCCGGGTTGGCGTTGAAGGTGCGCTCGAACCGCTCCTCGGCCTCGAACTGGTCGGAGACGTCCTTCAGGATCAGCGCGAGGCAGCTCGGGTTGCCGTCGCGGTCGGTGGCGACCAAGCCTCTGAGCGAGTGAACGAACTCGACGCCGGGCCGGTCTGTCCGCGTGACCGCGACCACGACGTCGTGGAAGGTCTCGCCGGCGATCACGCGCTCGATCGGGTAGTTCTCCGGCTCGTGATTGTTGCGGTAGCGCAGGCAGAAGCGGTCGCGATAGGCGTCGACGGTGGGGCCGAGTTCGTCGAGGCTCTCGGCGCCGTGCATCGCCAGGGCGGCCTCGTTGGCGTAGGCGATGGTCTGGTCGGGCTCGACCAGGATCACGCCCTCGCTCAGGCCGGCTATGATCTGCCGGAGCTCATGCCTGTCGACACCCGCCGTCACGATCCGTCCGGTCCCCGCCGCCTCGACGCCGCGCCCCTCGCAGCGGGGCACAAACGGGTTGCGCGCAAGCAGGTTCCGCGAGATCCGCAATTTTCACTGGTATACCTGCATCATTGACGTCGTCGAGATCAACCAGAGATAAGTTCGCAGCCCTCCCGCGAGATGTCGTGCCCGTCGCGACGCTGTCTCCACCCCATCGAGCCCAGAGCTTCACCGTGAAGCCCGCTGTCGAAGAGCGCGATCCGGCCGGCGCGTCCGATCCCGTCATCTCGTATATCCAGGCGCAACTCGGTCATCGGCTGCGCCAGTACTATCTAGATGTTGCACCGATCGAGATGAGCTCACGGCTGGCCGGCGTGCTGGGCCGCCTGTCCGCGGCTCTGGATGCCGCCGAGTCCGAACGGCAGGTTCCGGGTGCTTTCAAGGACGATCTGATCGCCCTGGTGCCGCGCCTGCGCCGCTACGCCCTGTCGCTGACGTTCGACGGCGTCGAGGCCGACGATCTCGTGCAATTCACCCTGCTCAAGGCGTGGGAGCACCGAGAGCGCTTCCAGCCCGGCACGAGCCTCGTGGCCTGGCTGTTCACGATCTTGCGCAACGGCTTCATCAACGTACGGCGCAAGCGACGCCTCGAGGTCCCCGATCCCGACGGCGCGCACGCCGTCACCCTCTCCGAACCGGCCGCCCAGGAGCACAGCATGGGCCTGAAGGAGGTCCGGGCCGCGATCGACCGGCTCGAGCCGGCCTATCGCGAGGCGCTGATCCTCGTGGCCGTCGACGGTCTTCCCTACGAGGAAGCGGCCTCCGTGATCGGGTGCCCGGCGGGCACGGTGAAGAGCCGGGTCAGCCGCGCCCGCGACCGCCTGCTTCACGAGCTGGGCGAGCGCTGACACGCGCGCAACACCGGTGGCCGGCGCAGGGTGCTGCGCCATCGTCGCGAGCCGGGCGATCGCCGGGACGCGAACGCGGCCCCCGATCGATCAGGCGGAGCGGCGGTCGGGCCGCGTCTGCGCGGGAGTCCGCTCGATGGGCAGGCGCGCGACCGAAGCCCCCCTGGCATCGCGCACCACCAGCACCCAGTCCTCCGCGTAGCCCTCGTCGGCGAGTTCCTGAACCATGTCCCGGATCACGCTCCGGGCGTCGTCGAGCGCCTGGTCGATGCTCGTGGCCTCGATGCCGATCTCGTCCTTGATGATCTCGCGACCGTGCTCGATGTCGAAGTAGAGGCGCCGCGGAACGAGCCGAAAGTCGCTGCGGTCGCCGCTCGTGAGCCGGTCGATGTCGAAGATCTTCGCCGGATCCCGCGAAGTCCGGGACCTTGCGACCTTCAGGAGCGCGAGTCCGCCACCCACCAGTACGGCGGCTGCACTGGCGACACAGGAGGCGAGTATTACCGTGTAGAAGCCGACCGTTTGCCAGCCGAAGGCAAGCACAGCCAGTCCGCCGCACAGGGCGGCTAAGATGACAACCAGCGGCATCCCCCCGGCCCTCGATCGCGCGTTGGCTCTCCGATGTGGGGTATACGGCAAAACTCCGGTCCGCAAGAACGCCCTGACAATCGGCGCGTGTACGACGGGACGTTCTGAAATTAACGCTGCTCGCGCGACCGACGGATCGGGTATCCCGCGTCCAGAGCGAACACAGGGTGCGGACATCCGTCCGGCGCGGTGGCTGGTGGATGGGTCACCCAGCGATCGGGACACGATCGACGCTCAGATCGCGCGATCTGGCGCACGCGGAGAGGCACAATCTCGTGAGCCCGCGTGTCGACTGACGGGACCACGCGCGCCACGCAGCCTGACCGACGGCCTATCGGATCGCAGCGGCGCCTCCGTCCACGCTTTGCCATCACCGTGGGCGGCAAAATCATCGTAGGTCGCCAGGACGGCCCTGAACGTGGCGACGAGCGGGCTGTCGACCGGGTTCGCCAGCTGGCCGAGGCTCACGACGCTGCCGCTCGGCGGGGTCGCCGCCGCATCCGCCCCGGATCGCGCGTCACTCGAACCGCCCCACCGTCTGCCATCCTCGGCGGGACGAGGACGCTCCGGTTCGGGCGCGGGCGGAGCCGTTCGCGCATCCAGGGCCCATGCGCGCGTTCCGCTCAGCGCGAGGCACAGGGCGATGAGGAGACCGCGGCGCATAGTCCAGATCCCGTTTCCCGTGCGACGCCGCGCGCCGCGTGGCGCTCCCCCTGTGCCAGGGCGGAGCCGTCCGTGATACGATGGCATACGACTGCGCGATGAGGACAGGGATGCGCGTGCGCGGCGTCGACAACCGAGAGCGCAGGCACTGGTTCTACGACAGCCGCCTCCTGGTCTTCGGCTTCTGCTTGACGGCGTTCGTCGCGATCTTCTGGCAGGTCAGCCGGTTCGAGGGCTTTCAGCCGATCTTCTCCTGCGCCCGCACGACGGACGTCGACCGTCAATTGCTGCGCCTGGGAATGGATGCCTGCATGGGCAACGCGCGCACCCAGTCAGATCGCGAGGGCTGCATGCGGACGGTCCATCTGCTCGCTTGCATGAAGGAGCGCTGGCGCTGATCGACCGCGGCCGCAGCGCGAGAACCTTCAGCGGAGTTGCAGCGGACGCGATCACACCTACAGCAGGCCGCTCGACGCGCCCCCGTTCAGCGAGCGGCTGGCGCGCGCGACCAGCTTCGCGAAGGCCAGAGCCGCCGCCGAGGCCTGCGTCCGGGATGGAAACGACCGGTCGGATTCGGCCACCGTCATCTCGGTCTCGTCGAGCAGCACCCAGGTCCAGAGATGCTGTCCGGTGGCTTGGATCCTGAAATGCATCGCGAACTCGCAGGCTGAGGCATCGTGCGATCATGCCCGGCGGAAAGTCGCGCCGTGTTAATGGGTTGCGCCGCGCAACATCCTATGTCGGGGGGATCGCGTCCCATCCCCGATATCCCCGCCGATCACAGGCTGCGACGCTCGGCAGCGATCGATCGGAGACCCGCTCGACGCGCCGAGCCGGCAATTCGATCCGCGCCAAGGTATCTTTTGATGGGGACAGCGACGGCGGATGTTGGTCGTAAGGCGCCGTTGTCGCCGACCGCATCCACGGGGCCTCGAGCGCCCCGGGCGAGCAGCCTTCGGGCATGCGTTCGGCCGGAGATGCGTCCGCCTCGCTCATGGATCAGATCGCCCCCGTCCGTCCCGCCCGCACCCGCAAGAGGCCTCATCCGGCCCTTGTCGTGGCGGCTGTCGCCTTCGCCATCGGCCTCTGGTTCGTCATCTACGCGGTGGCCGGACGCGCCATCTGGTTCTGGTGAGGCGGGACACCCGACCCCGTCCCGCCGGAGCTTCCCGGCCCTCGGGAGGTCGCGACAGGGCCGGCGTAAATCATCGCCTGTAAAGAAGCTCAGCGGCTGGGCGACGCGCACGCCTCTTGGGCGCAGATCGGCCACGGAAACAGCCGGACTTTCCGGACGACAAGGCTTCTCGGGGAAAGTTCGCAGATCCCGGTCACTGCCAGCGCGCTGGCGCTCCCAAGGGGAATCGAACCCCTGTTTTCGCCGTGAGAGGGCGACGTCCTAGACCGCTAGACGATGGGAGCTTTCCGGCGGCGCGGGGCTGCTATAGCCACCACTCGGCGGGGGAGCAAGTGCCTTCGTCAGGAAATCCGCCGCGGCGGGTCAGATCGGGGGCGAACAGGGGTCGTGGTGGACATCGTTCAGGACGAGCGGGCCGGGATCGTGGCCGAGGGAGGCGTGCGGCTCGACCGGGCCCTGGTCGCGCTGTTCCCGGATCTGTCCCGGGCCCGGCTGCAGGATCTGATCCGCACCGGACAGGTTCAGCGGGACGGGCTCCCGGCGCTCGACCCGGCCGCCAAGGTCGCCGCGGGCGCGCGCATCGTGCTCACGGTGCCCCCCGCGGCCCCGGCGGAGCCGGTGGCCGAGGCCGCGGATCTTCCGATCGTCCACGAGGACGACGACCTGATCGTCATCGACAAGCCCGCGGGCCTCGTGGTCCATCCCGCCCCGGGCCATGAGAGCGGCACGCTGGTCAACGCCCTGATCGCCCATTGCGGGGCCAGCCTGTCGGGCATCGGCGGCGTCCGCCGGCCCGGCATCGTCCACCGCCTCGACAAGGACACGAGCGGCCTGATCGTCGTCGCCAAGAACGACGTGGCCCACCAGGGCCTCACCGCCCAGTTCGCCGATCACGGCCGGTCCGGCCCGCTGGAACGCGCCTACGCCGCCGTGGTCTGGGGCCTGCCCCAGCCGCGGGCCGGGACGATCCAGGCCAGCCTCGCGCGGTCGCGCTTCCACCGGGAGAAGATCGCCGTCGTCTCGGACGCGAGCGGGCGCCACGCCGTGACCCACTACGCCGTGGCCGAGGCCTATCGCGAGGCCGCCCTCGTGCGCTGCCGCCTGGAGACGGGCCGCACCCACCAGATCCGCGTGCATCTCGCCCATCGCGGCCATCCCCTGCTCGGGGACACGGTCTACGGCGGCGCCTTCCGGACCAAGGCCGCCCGCCTGACGCCGGAGGCCCGCGCCGCCCTCGCGGCGCTCGGGCGCCAGGCCCTCCACGCGGAACTGCTCGGCTTCAGCCACCCGCGGACCGGCGCGACGCTGCGGTTCGAGAGCCCGCTGCCGCCCGATATGGCCGCGCTGGTGCGGGCCCTGAGGGCGGAAGAGGACGGGGCGCCGCGCCCGTAACCGCCGCGCCGCGGCGTGCGAAAGATCACGCCGTACCGCGTCACATCGTGACATGGTACGACCAAAATCGCCGGTGGCGCGTTGTTGACGACGTGGGTGTCATCGACCGCGACCGGCTCCCCGGCGTCCCGTACGAGATGGGGGGCCGGCAGGGTCGGCTCAAGAGCGGCCCGAGTGGACGGCACTGTTGTCCGTCGCGTCCGCCCGACAGGGGGACATAAGGTCCAGGAGAATGCCATGGCCGGTACGCTGCCCGTGCTCGCCAACGAAGGTGGCCTCTCGCGCTACCTCGACGAGATTCGCAAGTTCCCGATGCTGGAGCCGTCGGAAGAGTTCACGCTGGCGAAGGCCTGGCGCGACGCCGGCGACCGCGAGGCCGCGCACCGCCTCGTGACGTCGCACCTGCGCCTGGTCGCCAAGATCGCCATGGGCTACCGCGGCTACGGCCTGCCGATCGGCGAAGTCGTGTCGGAGGGCAATGTCGGCCTCATGCAGGCGGTCAAGCGCTTCGATCCCGACAAGGGCTTCCGTCTGGCCACCTACGCGATGTGGTGGATCAAGGCGGCGATCCAGGAATACATCCTGCGCTCGTGGTCGCTCGTGAAGATGGGCACGACCGCGAACCAGAAGAAGCTGTTCTTCAACCTGCGCAAGGCCAAGGGCAAGATCTCGGCCCTCGACGAGGGTGACCTCAAGCCCGACCAGGTGAAGCAGATCGCCACCCGTCTCGGCGTGCCCGAGCAGGACGTGATCGACATGAACCGGCGCCTGTCCGGCGACACGTCGCTCAACGCGCCCCTGCGCGAGGAGGGCGAGGGCGAGTGGCAGGACTGGCTCGTGGACAACAGCCCGAGCCAGGAAACCGTGCTGGCGCGGGAGCAGGAGGGTCAGAACCGCCTCTCCGCGCTCAAGGACGCCCTCGGCGTGCTCAATCCGCGCGAGCGCCGCATCTTCGAGGCCCGGCGCCTCGCCGAGGACCCGATCACCCTGGAGGATCTCTCCGGCGAGTTCGGCGTGTCTCGCGAACGCGTCCGGCAGATCGAGGTCCGCGCCTTCGAGAAGGTGCAGGAAGCGGTCAAGCGCAACATCGCGAGCCGCGAGCTGCCCCGGACCGGCATCGAGGCCCGCCGGTTCGGGTCAGGGCTCGGACGGCGGGCGCCGTCGTCCGATCACTGCCAGGCGTCGAAGGCGTTCTGCATCACCTGGGCGCCGGCGGCGCCCTTCTCGAAGGTCAGCACCGCCCGCCGGCCCGACGTGTAGCGCAGCGCGATGTCGAACCAGTTCCGGTGGAGGAGCAGGTCGGTGTTGCGCTCGACGTCGTTCTGCAGCGACGACAGGCCGATCAGGAACAGGTTGTCGCGGACCCGAACCGGCAGGCCCGAGACCGGCGAGCCGCGGGCGCTCTGCTCGTCCTTGGCCTGGAGCAACCCGACATCCTGGACGGTTCTGGACGCGGCGCTGCTGCCGCTCTGGCTGAAGGCCAAGCTCACCGTGTGGGAGGCCGGCAGGGTCGCGTCGAGATTGCGCTGGATGGTCATCACCAGCGTCAGGCCGGCATCCGGGATGGTCACGGTGGCGACCACGGCGTTCTGAACCGGCTGTCCCTGATCCCCGTTGACGGTCTCGAGCCGCCACGTCACGCGCCCCGGCGTCACGGTCGGCTGACCGCCCTCGGCCCCCGTCGCCTCCTCGACGAGTTCCGCCCTCTGCGCGACCGCGACGCCCGCGTCGGCTGGCGCGGGCGTGGCCGCGGCCCGTGCCGGCGCGCCGTTCTCGACGCGCGTCGGGGCCTTCGGGGCCGGGGCGGCGTCGCCGCCGACCCGGTCGCCGAACTTGGTCTCGCCTTCCGGCTGCTGCGTGTCCGCGGTCTCCGTGCCGCTCGACGGCAGGTTCTGCGGCCGGTCGCGCAGCAGGAAGGCCGCGACGGCGATCAGGCCGATCACCACCGCCAGGACACCGCCCACGAAGACGTTGCGCAGCACGCGCGACCGACCGGTGCGCGGGGGCACCACCTCGATCCGCGGACGCTGACGGCCGCCCGCGCCCTCGGCCGCCTCGGCGTCAGGGTCGGCGGGGGGGGACGCCCCGCGGGCGAACGCCTCGGGGGCGGACGTCTCGGCGAGCGGCGGGGCCGTGTCGGGCGCGGCCGTCTGCGGCGTGCCCGGACGCGGCGGCGCGATCGGGATCGGTGCCTCGCGCGGCCCGTCCGCGGCCTCCCGATCCCCGTCGCGGGCCGCCACAGCGAAGGGCGGCTTCGCCGACGGGAGGATGGGCGCCAGCGCGGGACCGGATCCCGGCTCCGGCGGGGACGGCTCCGGGATCTCCGGCTCCGTCGCCGCGGGGACGATCGGCTCGAGGACGGCGGGTTCGGGGACGGCGGGTTCGGGCGCGGCGGGTGCTGGTGCCGGCGCCGAGACCGTAGCCTTAGCCGGAGCGGGCGTCTCGGGCGCCTGCGCGGCATCGTTGGCGGGGGCCGGGAGGCCGCCGTGATCGACCTCGAGCCGCTCGATCGCGGCGTCGAGCGCCCGGCGCTCGAGATCGATGTCGGCCTCCGACAGCGGTGGATCGAGGGAGCGCAGCTGGCTGATCAGGGCGTTGCGCGCGCGGTCGTAGACCGCCTTGCGCAGGGCGGGCGTTCGGTCCGGCAGCGCGTCGAGCGCGCGGGCCAGAAGCGGGTAGTAATCGGCCATGATACTCTGGTCCGCCCCTTCGGCCGCCGTCCGGCAGAGCCGGTCGGAGGCCGGGGACCGAGGTCCGCGCCCGCCCGACAGGTCCGGTCGCGGCCGTCGGCCGGTTTGTCGTATCCCGCCGCGCGGGATCAGGGCCCGCGCGCCGGTTGCCTTCGAGACGGCGGGCGGATCGCGATACGGACCGCCCGGCCGCCAGCCCGTTCTAGATCAAGCCCGCGCGGACTGGATACAGGCAGGGCCGCCGAAAACACGCGTCGTCAACGGGATAGCGCGCGAAGGGTCAATCCTCGAACGGGTTGTGCATGAGGATCGTGTCGTCGCGCTCGGGCGAGGTCGACAGCAGCGCCACCGGCGCCCCGATCAGCTCCTCGATCCGGCGCACGTACTTGATCGCCTGCGCGGGCAGATCCGCCCAGGACCGGGCCCCCGCGGTCGTCTCCGACCAGCCCGGGATCACCTCGTAGACCGGCTCGATCCGGGCCTGCGCGGCCTGGCTCGCCGGCAGATGGTCGATCGGCTGGCCGTCCAGCATGTAGCCGGTGCAGACGCGGATCTCCTCGAAGCCGTCGAGGATGTCGAGCTTGGTCAGCGCGATGCCGTGGATGCCGGAGGTCCGGACCGTCTGGCGCACCAGCACGGCGTCGAACCAGCCGCAGCGGCGCTTGCGCCCGGTGTTGACGCCGAACTCGCGCCCGCGGCTGCCGATGGTCTCGCCGATCTCGTCGAACAGTTCGGTGGGGAACGGCCCCTCGCCGACGCGGGTCGTGTACGCCTTGGCGATGCCCAGAACGTAGCCGATCGCGCCCGGGCCGAGGCCCGAGCCCGTCGCGGCCTGCGCGGCCACGATGTTGGAGGAGGTCACGAACGGGTAGGTGCCGTGGTCGACGTCGAGCAGCGCGCCCTGCGCGCCCTCGAACAGGATGCGCTTGCCGGCCCGGCGCTCCTCGTCGAGCAGCGACCACACGGTGTCGGCGAAGGGCAGGATCTTCGGCGCGATCGCCTTCAGCTCGGTCAGCAGCGCCTCGGCATTCACCTCGTCGATCCCGAGGCCGCGCCGCAGAGCGTTGTGGTGGGTCAGCACGCGCTCGATCTTGGCCGGCAGCGCGTCGGGGTCGGCGAGGTCGACGACCCGGATCGCGCGGCGGCCGACCTTGTCCTCGTAGGCCGGCCCGATGCCGCGCTTGGTCGTGCCGATCTTCAGGCCGGCATTGGCCGTCTCGCGGAAATGATCCAGCTCGCGGTGGAGCGGCAGAATCAGCGTCGCGTTGTCGGCGATCCGCAGCGAGGACGGCGAGACGTCCACGCCCTGCGCCTTGATCCGCTCGATCTCGTCGATCAGGTGCCAGGGATCGACGACTACGCCGTTGCCGATGACCGAGAGCTTGCCGCCGCGGACCACGCCCGACGGCAGCAGCGCCAGCTTGTAGGTCACGCCGTCGATGACGAGCGTGTGGCCGGCATTATGGCCGCCCTGGAAACGGACCACGATGTCGGCCTGCTCGGAGAGCCAGTCGACGATCTTGCCCTTGCCCTCGTCGCCCCACTGGGCGCCCACAACGACGACGTTGGCCATGCCTGCCTGCTTACCCGCGACGGAAACCGGGACGGCGCCGCCCACGGGTGCAGGCGGCGCACGTCGTGAGCCGTTTCCGCGATCCGGCCAGCGAAATCAAGCAAGGGGCCGCATGATCGGACCGCATGGCGGTCTTCTCGGCCTCGCCGCGACCGGCCTACTTGGCCTCGGTGCCGGGGTCCCGACCGGGCAGTTCGTGCGGCTTGATCACCGGCATGGAGCCGGACTGGTCGGGCTTCACCACGGTGCCGGTCGTGCCGGAATCCGGCGGCTTGATCACGCCGTCGTTCTTCTGGAGCTTGTCGCTGAGCGACTGGGCCTGCGGCGGCGCGTCCGCGTTCGGGCGCACGCGCTCGGGCGGCGCCGGGGCCGGACCGGTCGTCTGGGCGCGGGCGGGTACTGCCGCGACGGTCGCCGCCAGGGTGGTCGCGAGGGTCGTCGCGAGGGCGGCGAGCAGGGTCTTGTTCGGCACGAGGGCCTCCCCGGTTCGAGACACGAATTCGGGGAGGAACAGTCGGAGGCGGGATCCGTTCCTGTCCGCGGTCGGGTCCGACGTCCCGTCCTGTGGACGGGATCCGGCGGCCTCAACCGTGGCGGGCGGCCTCGATGTAGAGCTCGCGCAGGCGCCGGGTCAGCGCGCCCGGCCGCCCCTCGCCGATCGCGCGCCCGTCGATCTCGACGACCGGCATCACGAAGGCGGAGGCGCTGGTGTAGAAGGCTTCCTGGGCCGCGTAGACCTCGTCCACAGGGATCAGCCGCTCCTCGATCCGCAGGTCGGCCTCCTGCGCGAGGCGCAGCACCGAGGCCCGGGTGATGCCCGGCAGGAGCGCGGTGGAGAGCGGCCGGGTCACGAGGACGCGATCGCGACTGATGATGAACGCGGTCGAGGAGGAGCCCTCGGTGACCGCGCCGTCCTCGACCATCCAGGCCTCGGCGACGCCGGCCTCGGCCGCCTGCTGCTTGGCGAGCACCTGCGCCAGCAGGGCCACCGACTTGATGTCCCGCCGCTTCCAGCGCAGGTCCTCGACGGTGATCACGCGGGCGCCGCTCTCGGCGAGCGGGTTGGCGAGCACGGTCTTGGCCTGGGTGAACATCACCACGGTGGGCTCGGTGCCGGCCTTCGGGAAGGCGAAGTCGCGCTCGGCCACCCCGCGGGTCACCTGCATGTAGACGAGCCCTTCGGTGACGCCGTTGCGGGCCACGAGCTCGGTCTGCAGGCGCTCCCAGCCCGCCGCGTCGTGCGGGTTGCGGATGCCGATCTCGCCCAGCGAGCGGTCGAGGCGCGCGAGGTGCGCGGCGTTGTCGACGAGCTTGCCGTCGAGGATCGCCGAGACCTCGTAGATGCCGTCGGCGAACAGGAAGCCGCGATCCATGATCGGCACGCGCGCCTCCTCGTAGGGGAGGAACTGGCCGTTGAGGTAGACGATGCGGGGAGCGGTCACGGGGAGCTGTCCTGTGTTCGTCGCGGGCCCGGGAACGCGGGCCCGCGAGGGCGGGTCGAAGCAGGAATCGTGCGGGGTCTCAGCGGTCGCCGAAGACCCGCCCGAAGATCGTGTCCACGTGCTTGAAGTGGTAGCCGAGATCGAAGCAGGCCTCGATCTGCTCGGCCGGGAGCGCCGCGGCGACCTCGGGGTCCGCCTTGAGCAGCGCCAGGAAGTCGCCCTCGCCGCGCCAGACCGGCATCGCGTTGCGCTGGACCAGCCGGTAGGAATCCTCGCGGGAGACCCCGGCCTGGGTCAGCGCCAGCAGCACGCGCTGCGAGTGGATCAGGCCGCCGAGCCGGTCGAGGTTCTTCTGCATGTTGGCCGGGTAGACCAGCAGCTTCTCCATCACCCCGGTCATCCGCGCCAGGGCGAAGTCGAGGGTGACGGTGGCGTCGGGGCCGATCATCCGCTCCACCGACGAGTGGGAGATGTCGCGCTCGTGCCAGAGGGCGACGTTCTCCAGGGCCGGGGTGACGTAGCCGCGCACCATCCGGGCGAGGCCCGTGATGTTCTCGGTGAGGACCGGGTTGCGCTTGTGCGGCATCGCCGAGGAACCCTTCTGCCCATCGGAGAAGAACTCCTCCGCCTCGAGGACCTCGGTGCGCTGGAGGTGCCGGATCTCGATCGCCAGCCGCTCCAGCGACGAGGCGACGACGCCGAGGGTCGCGAAGAACATCGCGTGCCGGTCGCGCGGGATCACCTGGGTCGAGACCGGCTCGGCGGTCAGGCCCATCTTCTCGGCGACGTACTGCTCGACCCGCGGGTCGATGTTGGCGAACGTGCCGACCGCGCCCGAGATCGCGCAGGTGGCGACCTCCTCTCGGGCCGCGACGAGCCGGCGGCGGTTGCGCTCGAACTCGGCGTAGGCCTGAGCGAGCTTCAGACCGAAGGTGACCGGCTCGGCGTGGATGCCGTGCGACCGGCCGATGGTCGGGGTCAGCTTGTGCTCCAGGGCCCGCGTCTTCAGGGCGGAAAGCAGCGAGTCGACGTCGGCGATCAGGATGTCGGCGGCCCGCACCAACTGCACGTTGAGGCAGGTGTCGAGCACGTCCGAGGAGGTCATGCCCTGGTGGACGAAGCGCGCCTCGGGCCCCACGATCTCGGCGAGGTGGGTCAGGAAGGCGATGACGTCGTGCTTCGTCACCGCCTCGATCGCGTCGATGCGGGCGACGTCGAAGACCGCGTCCTTGCCCTTGGTCCAGATCGTCTCGGCCGCCGCCTTCGGCACGACACCGATCTCGGCGAGCGCCGTGGTGGCGTGGGCCTCGATCTCGAACCAGATCCGGAAGCGGCTCTCGGGCGACCAGATCGCCGTCATCGCGGGGCGGCTATAGCGGGGGATCATGGGGGCCTCGGCACGGTCCGGATTGCGTGCGTGGCCGGTAGCATGCGCCGGGCCGGCCGCTCAATGCGCATCGGGCATGCCGGGACGGCAACCGACGTGAAACGCGCGCCGCGCCGGGCTCAGTCGATCCGCACCCAGCCCTGGCCCATCAGCCGTTCCTGCGGGCGGAAGCGGGACTTGTAGTCCATCTTGCGCGAGCCCTCGACCCAGTAGCCGAGATAGAGGTACGGCAGCCCGAGCCCGCGAGCCCGGCGGATATGGTCGAGGATCATGAAGGTCCCGGGGGAGCGCGCGGCCTCCGCGGGATCGTAGAACGAGTAGACCATCGACAGGCCGTCCGAGAGGACGTCCGTCAGGCAGAATGCGAGCGGCGGTCCGGAGCCGCGGCCGGTGATCGCCGTGTCCGGCCCGTGCCGGCGATACGACACGAGGTGCGTGTCGACGTGGCTGTCCTCGACCATCATGGCGTAGTCGAGCACGGTCATGTCGACCATGCCGCCGTCGCCGTGCCGGGCGTCGAGGTAGCGG
Source organism: Methylobacterium sp. A52T (assembly GCF_053346095.1). Taxonomy (NCBI): domain Bacteria; kingdom Pseudomonadati; phylum Pseudomonadota; class Alphaproteobacteria; order Hyphomicrobiales; family Methylobacteriaceae; genus Methylobacterium; species Methylobacterium sp. A52T. The sequence continues at coordinate 16,293 of NZ_JBKFBI010000075.1, forward strand.
CGGAACAGGGCGTACTGCTCGGAGGCGGGCCGGTTCGGCTCCGGCGTGCCGACCCAGTCGGCGCTGCGCGCCAGGATGCGCCGCTGGCTGGCGCTCGGCTCGAACTCGTCGACCACCACGCGGACCGAGACGCAGGCCCGGCAGGTCTCGCAGGCCGGCCGGTACGCGATGGTCTGGGAGCGGCGGAAGCCGCCCTGGGTCAGGATCTCGTTCAGGTCGCGGGCGCGCCGTCCGACCAAGTGGGTGAAGACCTTCCGCTCCTCCTGCCCCGGCAGATAGGGGCACGGCGAGGGGGCGGTGAGGTAGAATTGCGGTGTGTCGCGCGGGTGGCTGGTCACGCTTCTCACAGACCCTGCGCCGGGTTCATCCTCGCGGCGCCGGCGTGACAGTGTACAGGCGACCGGCCGGGGCTCAATGGCCCGGCCGGTCGCACCGTCAGATTTTCATCAGCGGAATCGCGACTCAGCGCGCGTGGACGACGGCGAGGCCGAGGAGCAGGTCGTGCCCGAGGCGGCGGTCGGAGCGCATGAGCCCGAACGCGATGTCGACGCACCAGAGCAGGAAGGTCGAGATCGCCACGTAGAACAGCAGCGCGTGGACCGCGGCCGTGATGACGTCGACCCGCGCGCCGCTCTCGGGCGCGACGGTCCGCAGGCCCATCATCCGCTGGCCGATCGTGCTCTGCTTCGGCCCGCCCACCGTGATCGCGCTGTAGATGATGCCGCTCGCCGGAAGGACCGCGAACAGCGTCCAGCCGAGGCCGAAAGTGACCACCCCGATCACGGTGATCGCGAGGGTCAGCAGGGCCGTGAAGCCGAAGATGAACAGGATGTCGAGGAGATAGGCGACCGTCCGGCCACCCAGGCTCGCCCGCACGAACGGGATCGGCAACGCGGTGGCGTAGCCGGGCGCTTCGAAGCGCTGCGCGTATCCGGGTTGAGGGTTCTGCATGGTGTCGCGTCCTGCAAGCGAGGCTGCGGACGTGAAGGTGGGTGCGCCGCGCAGGGGCCGCAAGGGGATCCGGCGCGGATGCGGGTCGGTCGGCGGTCGCGGCCGCCGCTCAGCGCCCGGCCGGGTCTCCCGCCGCGGCGTCGGGCGTGTCGAGATAGAAGCGTTTGAGCATGTAGAGGGACGGGCCCGACAGGGTGCTCGCCTCGGTGGCGAGGGCGACCAGGGTCGTGCCGGCATCGAAGCGGCAGGTCAGCCAGTGCTGCCGGTTCCCGTCGGCGTAGTCGACGCGCACCGAATTTGCCGACGGCCCCGGCGCCGCGCGCAGGAGCCGGATCCCGTCCTGCGGCGCGACCGCCGGGAGCGCCCGGCGGCAGGTGGCGACGCGATCCCGGCGCAGGGTGTCCTGGCAGGCGACGAGCCCCCCGAGGAAGCCGACCACGACCGCGGCCCCGAGGAGCCAGCGGTGTCCGCGCTTCACGGATGGTTGCGCAGGCGCTCCGCGACCCGCGGCGCGTGATAGGTGAGGACGCCGTCGGCGCCGGCCCGCTTGAAGGCGAGGAGCGCCTCGACCATCGCGCGGTCGCCGTCGAGCCAGCCGTTGCGGGCGGCCGCCTCGATCATCGCGTACTCGCCCGACACTTGGTAGGCGAAGGTCGGCACCTGGAACTCGTCCCGCACCCGGCGGATGATGTCGAGATAGGGCAGGCCCGGCTTCACCATCACCGAATCCGCGCCCTCGTCGAGGTCGAGCCGGACCTCGCGCAGAGCCTCGGCCGAGTTGCCGGGATCCATTTGGTAGGTGCGCTTGTCGCCGACCAGCGCTGCCTTGGTGCCGATCGCGTCCCGGAACGGCCCGTAGAAGGCGCTGGCGTATTTCGCCGCGTAGGCCATGATCTGGACGTCGAGGAAGCCGGCCTTGTCGAGGCCCGCGCGGATCGCGCCGACGCGCCCGTCCATCATGTCGGAGGGCGCGATGATGTCGGTCCCGGCCTCGGCCTGGATCAGGCTCTGCTCGACGAGGACCGCGACCGTCTCGTCGTTGAGGATCGCGCCGTCCCGCATCAGGCCGTCGTGGCCGTGGCTCGTGTAGGGATCGAGCGCCACGTCGGTCATGATCCCGATCTCGGGCACGGCCCGCTTCACGGCGCGGACCGCCCGGCAGACGAGGTTGTTGGCGTTCAGCGCCTCCGAGCCGGTCGGGTCGCGCAGCGACACCTCCGTGTAGGGGAAGAACGACACCGCCGGGATGCCGAGCTTCGCGGCGCGCTCCGCGTCGCGGACGATCTCGTCCACCGAGAGGCGCTCGACGCCTGGCATCGAGGCCACCGGCTCGCGGCGGCCCTCGCCGTCGATCACGAACATCGGCCAGATCAGGTCGTCGACCGTCAGGGTGTGCTCGCGGACGAGGCGCCGCGACCAGTCGGCCTTCCGGTTCCGGCGCGGGCGCTGGGTGATCTTCAGACCCTCCACGCGGGCGCCCTCGCGGGCGGCCTCCACGGCGAGAGGGCGCGGCTCTGGCAGGGTGTCTGACATGCGGCTTTGCTACCGTTCGCGCGGACCACGCCGCGGATCGCGCGGCGCCCGTGCGCCGGAGGCGATCGACTACCACACCGGGCTGGCGCAACGAAACCCGACCGTTGACGCCGGACGGAGGAACCGCTTCAACCCGGCGATCCCCGCCCGATCGATCAGGATCCCGGCCCTTCGCCATGAACCGGCCCCCACCATCCGCGAGCGCTCGATAGTGCCCAGCTACTTTCCGATCCGGCGCAGGACGCCGCGGCCGGGCGGCATCCCGAGCGACCGCATCGAGCGGGCCCAGGGCCCCGCGTCCGGCACGTGGGACACAGTGCTGATCTGGTTCATGCGGCTCACGGCCCTCGTCTGGCTTTTGAAGAGCGTCTTCGCCTGGGCGACCATCCTCGACGTCCTGCCGGGCGTGCGCCCCTTCGAGGCCGAGCCGTTCGGCCGGCAGTCCGCGATCGTCTACTTCGCGGTGATCGACGCCGCGGCGGCGATCGGATTGTGGCTGACGAGCGCCTGGGGCGGCGTGATCTGGTTGCTCGCCGTCACGTCGGCGATGACGCTCGCGGTCCTGACACCGCAACTCTTGCCGTTATCGGTGCCGCTGCTCGTATTCGGAGGCTGTGTCGTGACGTTGTACTTCCTGCTGTCCTGGCTGGCCGCGCAGGAAGCACGGTGAACGAACCGTTCTTGTCTTCATTCAGTTTGTCTTTACCGCGAAGAGTAAATCGCGAATTCATCCTGTCGCTTAAATCGCCTTTCATTCCCGAGCCCTAGCTTAGCCATCATCAACGGCGCCGCATCCAACGGGTGCCGGATCATCGGATGGCGAGGCAGAGATGAAGACCCAGAACGCCCGAGTCGCGCAGATCGAGGCCCCTGAGGAAGCCGCCTCCACCAAGGGCTCCTACCTCGAGGCGCTGCACCTCGTGGAGCGGCTGCATCGCCGGCTGCTCGACGTGATCAAGGACGAGTTCGAGCGCCGCGGCCGCGAGGACGTCAACAGCGTCCAGGCGCTGCTCCTGTACAACATCGGCGACAAGGAGCTGACCGCGAGCGAGCTGCGGACCAAGGGCTACTACCTGGGCTCCAACGTCTCGTACAACGTGAAGAAGCTTGTCGAGGCCGGCTATCTCCACCACGCCCGCTCGAAGACCGACCGGCGCTCCGTCCGGATCAGCCTGACCGACAAGGGCCGCCAGGTCCACGAGATCATCCAGGGGCTCTACGACAAGCATGCCCGGACGATCACGCCGATCGGCGGGATCTCGGAGGAGGATTTCATTCGCCTGAACCAGGCCCTCACCCGCCTGGAGCGCTTCTGGACCGATCAGATCCGTTACCGCCTCTGAGGCGCGCCCTCAGAGGTTCAGCAGGCCGATGATCCCGGCGATCACCGCGTAGGCGAAGCCGGCGTTGATGGCGACGCCGAACATCCCGATCACGAGACCGCCCAGCACGACCAGACCGTCGCGCTCGACGAGACCGAGCCCGACCAGGCAGACGGCGAGACCCAGCGGGATCTGCCCGACGATGGGCGCGGCCACGATCAGCGCCAGCGCCAGGGCGAGCAGGACGATCCCCATGCCGCGCATGCCGAGCGCGGTCTCGAACACGCTGACGCGGGGGCGCGACCAGCGCTCCAGGCGGCGCAGGATCGGCACCGCGCGGGTGACGGCCCGCCGGACATCCGTCAGGGCGATCGAGCGGCCGAGGAGCATCCGCGGCAGCCACGGCGCCGACATCCCGGCGGCGATCTGGATCGCCACGAGGAGCAGGAGCAGGCCGCAGATCAGCGGGATCGGCGGCGGCATGGGCAGGCAGTTCGGCAGCCCGAGCAGGACCACGAGCAGCGCGAAGGCACGGTCCCGCAGGACCGCGACGATGTCGCCCACGGTGAGGCGCTCGCCCTCCTGGCTCGCCAGCACGGTGAGGACGTCCGACGTTCGTGCACCGGAGGTCAAGGATCTGCCAACCTTCGCTTTCCCGCGGGGGCTCTAGCCGAGAACATCTGGCACGCCAAGCACGGCAGATTCGCGACAGCGCGATGGCGTCCCGCGGGCGGACGCGCGGCGGACGGCCCGCGAAGTCCCGGCAAGCACAGCGCGCGCACCGACGCTTTTCTCCGAAGCAACGTCGTCCCCGCGCCCCGAAGATCGGCGCGCGAATCCGACAATTCCGGGGGATCGCGAGCGGATCGCGGTGAAACGCAGTTAATTTTCTCTTACTATCCTCCGCAGACGTCGGAGGATCGACTGTGCCGAACCAGCGCCCGTCCCGGAAGATCGCTGGACGTGCGCCCGTTCTCGCGGTTCTGCTCGCGGGACAGGCCGCCGTCTCGAACCCGGCCGGCGGCAGCGAGATCGACACGCTGCTGTTCGGCAGCCTCGACGCCGGCGGCGACACCTTCCTGACCGTCGGGGCGAAGGCCGGCCTCACCTCCCTCGCGCAGGACGGTTTCACCGCGCTGGCGAGCGTCGGTGGCGGGCGGCGCGCGGAGGCCGGTCCGGACGGCCCCCGCACGCGCTACACGGTCGCCGCCGCCGCCCTGGCCGGGTACCAGTGGGTCTTCGACTGGGGCGCGGTCGCGGCCTTTGCCGGGCCCGAGATCGCGCGGGAGATGCTGATCGCGGGGCCGCTCTTCGAGGCTCTGCCGACGCGCTTCGGGCTCCGGCTCCACGGCGAGATCTGGGCGCGCCCGAGCGAGTCGACGCTGCTCCAGGCGAGTGCCGTCGCCGGGTCGGCCCGCGACAGCCTGTGGGCGCGCCTCGCCTGGGGCTACCGGCTCTGGGAGACCTATCTGGGTCCCGAGGCCGCCCTCTACACGGACAGGACCGGCTACGCGAAGTGGAGCCTCGGCCTGCACGGGACCGACTTCGCCCTCGGCCGGTACAGCTTCCGCGCGTCGGCGGGCCTCCAGTCCGAGAGCGGCCGGGGCCGCGCCTGCCCCTACCTGAGCCTGTCCGTCTGGTCGCCCCTTTGATCGGCGCTCGGCCGGGCCTCGAGGGCGTCGAGGAACGCGGCCGCGTCGCGGCGGATCTCGGCGCGGCGCCTGTCGCCAAGCCCGCGGAGCGTCCGGTACGGCATGGCCATCCGCTGATTGCCCGCCAGCCGGTCCTCGTTCTCGATGAGGAAGTTCCAGTAGAGATAGTTGAACGGGCACGCCTCCGGCCCGGCCTTGACCTTCACGTCGTACGCGCAGGACGCGCAGTAATCGGACATCCGGTCAATATAGGCGCCCGAGGCCGCGTAGGGCTTGGAGCCCATGACGCCACCGTCGGCCCACAGCACCATGCCGTGGACGTTGGGCAGCTCGACCCACTCGTAGGCGTCCGCGAACACGATCAGGTACCACTCCTCCACCTGAGCCGGGTCGATGCCGGCGATGAGGGCGAAGTTGCCGGTCACCATCAGGCGCTGGATGTGGTGGGCGTAGGCGTGGGCGCGCGTCTCGGCGACGACCTGCGCGACGCAGTTCAGCGCCGTCTCGCCGGACCAGTAGAACCACGGCAGGTCGCGGCCCGCGCCGAGGGCGTTGCTGTCGCGGTAGGCGGGCATCCGTGCCCAGTAGAGGCCGCGCACGTATTCCCGCCAGCCGAGGATCTGCCGGATAAAGCCCTCGACGCAGTGGAGCGGCGCCGCGCCGTCGCGGTAGGCGCGCTCGGCGGCCCAGCACACCTCCTCGGCGGTGAGCAGCCCGGCGTTGAGGGCGGGCGACAGCAGCGCGTGGTACAGGAACGGCGCGCCGGTCTTCATCGCGTCCTGATAGTCGCCGAAGGTCGGCAGGGCGTCGGCCAGGAAGTGCCGGAGCGCCGCGAGGGCGTCGGCCCGTGTCACCGGCCAGGAGAAGCCGGTGAGATCGCCGAAATGGTCGCCGAACTCGGCCTCCACGAGGGCGATGACCGCGCGCGTGACGGAATCGGGCTGGAAGCCGATCCGGTCGGGCGGACGGTGCCCCCTGGGCAGGCGCTTGCGGTTCTCGGGATCGTAGTTCCAGCGGCCGCCCGCGGGCTCGCCGTCGTCCATCAGGAGTCCGGTCCGGCGCCGCATGCCCCGGTAGAAGGTCTCCATCCGCAGGTGATGCCGGCCCTCCGCCCAGCGGGCGAAATCCTCGCGCGGGCACAGGAACCGGTTGTCGGCCCGGATCTCGACCGGGATCGCCAGGGTCTCGCGCCAGTCCTGCATCATCTCCCAGACGCGCCACTCGCCCGGCTCTGTCACCACGACCCGCTCCGGCCGGTGGCGCGCCACGGCACGCTCCAGCTCGCCGGTGAAGCTGCCGGTGTTGCCCGCGTCGGTCAGGCGCACGTACTCGACCGTGATCCCCTCCGCCTCCAGCTCGGCCGCGAAGTGGCGCATGGCGGCGAACAGGAAGGCGATCTTCTGCTTGTGGTGGCGGACATACGTCGCCTCGTCGCGGACCTCGACGATCAGGACGACGTCGCGCTCGGCGTCGAGGTCGACGAGGCTCGACACCCGGCGGGTCAGCTGGTCGCCGAGAACGAAGCGCAGGGTTCCGGACGGGGCGGCGCGGCGTTTCCCGGCCATGCCTCAGACCTCGCCGTGCGGGGCGGCGCGTTCGCCATCCGCGGCGCGGCCGAACACTCCGGTCCCGCCGTCGAAGATCACCCGAACCACGCCGTTCCCCCTTGCCACCGCCGCCGGCCCAATCAAGGTAGGCCCGGGGACGCGGCCGGGCAGGCGGCGGACCCGCGCCCTCCACATGCACAAGGTCGCAGGCGGCAAGCATGAAGTTCGCGTTCGCCGGCATCGACTTCCTCGGCGGGGTCTTCGAGGGTCTGCTGGACGCCGGCTGGACGCCGGTGAAACTGTTCACGCGCCCGTGCGACGGGGTCTACGACCACAACGAGGTCGTCGTCGCCCGCGCCCGGTCCCTGCGGCTGCCGATCCAGCTCTCGCGGATTCGCGAGCGGGACATCGAGGCGCTCCACGCCGAGCACGGCCGCGACTGGGCGCTCGTGGTCGCGGGCTACCCCTGGCTCATCAAGGGCTGGAAGGGCCGCGCCGCCTACGGCCTCAACTTCCACCCCTCGCCGCTCCCGACGGGCCGCGGCCCCTACCCGCTGTTCCGGGCGGTCCTCGACCGCTACGAGACCTGGGGCGTCACCGCGCACGTGCTCGCCGACGGGTTCGACACCGGCGATATCCTGGCGCAGGAGATCTTCGCCCTGAGTCCCCGCGAGAGCCACGAGACGCTGCTCGCCAAGTGCCAGATGGCGGCGCGCCGCCTCGCCGCGGGCCCCCTCGGCCGCGACCTGCCCAACCGATGGCGGCGCTCCGAGCCGCAGGGTGACGGCTCCTACTGGCCGCGCGCCACCGACGCCGACCGGACGCTCGACTTCCGGCAGGACGTCGAGACGGTCCTGCGCCGGGTGCGGGCCTTCGGCACGGTCGAGACGATCGCGCGGCTCGGCGATGCCCGGGTCTACGTGGCGGAGGCGCAGGGATGGCAGGAGCGCCACGCGCACACGCCCGGAGCGGTGGTGCACCGCCACCGCCGCCACGTCGTGGTGGCGGCCCTCGACGGGTACGTCCAGCTGACCCGCTGGTCGCCGGTCCCCCTCGCGGAGGCCGGGCAGATCGGCCGCTGACCGGCCCGTCCGGGAACCCGAACGCCGACCCCGATGTTTCCGGCGGCCCGGGCACTCCGCCGGGGCCTCACGGGAGTCCGCCATGTCGACCCGCGCCAGCCTCGCCGTAGCCCTCGGGTTCGCCGCGCTGTTCACCGGCTCCGCCTTCGCGCAGGCGGTGATCGTCACGCCCGATGAGTTCGGCCCCGACGACGACGTGGTGGTGCGCGACTACATCGTGCGCCGGCCGGTGGGTCCGGGCCCGATCGTCGGATCGATCCCGCTGCGGCCCGGCAGCATCGTGCCGCCCGACGTTCGGCTCGCGCCCTTCACGGAGGCCCCGAACCCGCGCCTGCGCCGCTTCGGCTACTTCGTGGCGCCCGGCGACAAGATCGTGGTCGTCGATCCCGACACCCGCGCGGTGGTGCGCATCCTCGACCGCTGACGGCGGGCTGCGGCGCTCACCAGTCGCTGAGCGCCGCGCGCTTCCAGCGGTCGGGCGCGACGCAGCGGTACTCGTAGGCCTCGTCCCAGGCGTGGTCGCCGGGGGCGCAGGGCGCGCGGCTGCTCGCGGGCGGCCGCGGCAGGCTCTCGCGGAGCGAGGCGACCTCGATCTGCCCGCTGTCGCTCACGCGCATGATCGGCCCGGCCGCCGTGCCGTAGACCAGATCGCGCCCGTCGAAGCCGAGGCTGCGGGAGAAGCCACCCTCCCGGTTGCCGTCGAGCCCGATCGCCTGCCCGGCCGCGAGCAGCATCGGGACGCCGGTGAAGCGCGCGGCGGCGGCGTCGATGCCGATGCCGTAGGTCCCCTCCCCCTGGAACGAGATCGCCCGGTCGGTGATGGAGCCGGTGAGATTGCCCATGAGGATCCCGTAGCCGGTATGGGCGCCCGGCACGCCGCCGGTGGAGATCTGCAGGCCGACCCGCTGGCGGTTGCGGTCGGTGGTCGGCGACTGCGCCGAGACGTCGATCTCGGCGCCGATGCAGGAGGCGACGGGATCGGCCTCGTCGGTCATGTCGACACAGTTGAAATTGCCGGCCCAGGAGGGCCCGACCGGCCCCAGCCCGTTGGGCTCCTTGAAGATCGTGCCGTTGACCGCGACGTTCTGCGCGCCGGTGCTGGCGAGGGCGCGGTTGTGCAGCTCGCCCGTGATCGTCCACTCGTAGCCGGCATTGTGCGGGCCGGTGGATCCGAGCGCCCAGAGCGCCTTGTAGGTGTGGGTGGCCTCGCCCGACCCCTCCGGCACGTGCCGGTCGACCCGCAGCGTCGAGACCGGATCGAAGCCCTGGGGCCGGTTCCAGAGGAAGACGTGGCCGCCGTCGAGGCCCATCACCCCGGTTCCCTGCACGCTGCGGGAGAAGTTCGGCGGCCACGGCTGCGGTGCGGACGCCGGATCCGTCGCCGGTGCGGCGCGCGGCGGCTGTCCGGGCGCCTCGGCGGCCGCGACCGTCGGAACGCCGATCGCGAAGCACGCCATCAGGGCGGTGCCGGGGCGGATGCGCATGATCGTCTCCGGATATCCTCTCGGCGCGGCCTCGCCCGGGATCGCACTGGCAGAAGCCGCCCGCGGGACCAGATAGGTTACAGCATCGCATCGGCGACGCCGGCCCCGGGCGCCCGCGGATGCGGCAGCCACCGCGCCATGGGAGCGAGCCGATGACCGCCCTGCGATTCCTGCGCAACTGGTTCCTGGTGTCGATCCCGCTCGGCCTCCTGATCGGCCGGTTCATCAAGGCCGGCGAGGGGCCGCCGAGACGAGACCGGCGGTGATTACCGGAGAACGGGCCGATAGACAGGGCGCGACTTGCTATTCTGACGCGCGGACGTCGATCATCAATAACATGTTAGCGAATCCGGCGCATTTTTACTGATATCGCGCCATAACGGCCGACCAGGGCAGGAACTTCGGCCGTGTCCCGCAACGCCAGCATCCCTGCCGCCGTCGCGGAACGCCGGGCGACCGAGCGGAGACCCACCGCCCTGCTGGCCTTCGCCCAGCAACGGGACGGCGCGCGCTATCCCTGCCAGGTCATGAACATCTCCGATCGCGGCGCGATGCTGGAGTTCCTGGGTTCGCAGGCGGTGCTGCTGGAGGACGTGTTCGACCTCGTGCTGTCGAGCGCCGAGATGCGTTACGCGGTCCAGCTCGTCTGGCGGAAGGAGCGGACGGTCGGCGTCCTGTTCTGCGGCGAGGCCGTGTGAGAGGTCGACCCTGCGGGCTCAGACCGCGAGCGTCGCCATCAGCGTGAGCCCGACGGCCGGCAGCGCCAGCGCCAGGACCGCGAGGGTGTCGAGGGGTGCGGGCCGGCTCGCCGCGAGCCAGCGACGCTCGGCGAACTTCTCGGCCGCGAACCCGGACAGGACCAGGCCGCAGCCGACGAACGTGACAAGCGCGGACATGGGTCGACCCTTCTTCGCAACGCCGCGCCGTGTGATGCGCCTGACGGGAGTACCCGCGGCGCGACCATAAAGTTTCACCGCGGCGCCGAAAGGCGGGCGAAAGAGGTGGTGCGCCGGGAAAGCCGCCGGCGCGCTTCCGCCTCTCCCGGGGACGAAGGGGTTGCAATCGCGCGCGGATCCGTCGACGCGGGAGCCCAGCGTCATCGACGGGATTGTCGCGGGCGGCGGGAGGCCGGAAGCTTTGAAGACGAGCGGCAACGGCGTGGCCGTCGGACACGATGGCTGGCTGTACTGGGTCGGACGCGCCCGCGAGGTCGAAGCCTTCTACGGCGACACCGCGACCTCGCGGCGGATCCTGAAGCGCTGGACGCGGCTCATCCGGCGGCGCGCGCGGCGCCTCGACGACCTCGGGATCCGGCACGTGCACACTGTCGTCCCCGACAAGCTCGCGATCTATCCGGACCTGCTCGGCCGCCCCTTCCCGGGGCTCGACGACCCGCCCGGGGTTCGGCTCGCCCGGCAGGTCGCCGGCGACAGCGGCGCCGCGATGGTCGACCTGCAGGCGCCGCTGCTGGCGGCGCGGGCCGAGGAACCCGTCTACCTGCGGACGGACACGCATTGGACCTACCGCGGCTACCTGACGGCGTACCGCGCGCTCTGCGAGGCCCTGGACGCGCCGGCGGCGGCGCACGTCTTCGCGGGGACCGGCGCGACCGAGCGCTTCACCTTCGACCTCGGCGAGAAGCTCGTGCCGCCGGTCGACGAGGCGTACGTCGCCTACGATTTCCCGCGCCGCGCGGCACGGATCGACGCGAACGCCCTGGTGGCCGTGCGGGAATCCGGACGGGCCGTGCGGCCGCGCGGACTGTTCGTCGGATGCCGCGTCGTTCTGAGGAACCCGGAGGCGCCGGATCGGCGCCGCGTGGTGCTGTTCGGCGATTCCTACATCTACAGCCCGGGCGCCCGGCTCACGGCGATGCTGGCGGAGACCTTCGCCGAGGTGCACGCGATCTGGTCGGCGAACATCGACTGGGCCTACGTCGAGGACGTCCGGCCCGACATCGTCGTCTTCGAGATCGCCGAGCGGTTCCTGCGGCAGGTCCCGAACGACCGGATCCGCATCGATCGCTTCGCGGCGTCGCGCGCGCGGCGGGCCGTCCGCCCGACGCTCCGGGAGCGGATCCGGCACTGGCTGCGCTGAGGCCGGCCGCTTCAGAAAGCGAGAGCCCCGCCGCGGTGGCGGCGGGGGGGCGGTGCTCCGCCTGGGCCGCCGC